>JBOHEL010000403.1:0-4801 GCA_050700995.1 Sciscionella sp.
GTTCCGCGACAGCGGCGACGAGCAGGTCGCCACCAGGTCACCGAGGCCTGCCAGCCCGGCCAGCGTAAGCGGATCCGCACCGAGCGCGCCACCGAGCCTGCTGATCTCGGCCAGCCCCCTGGTGATCAGGGCGGCCGCGGTGTTGCTGCCGAATCCCAGTCCGGCGGCCATCCCGCAGGCGAGCGCGATGACGTTCTTGCACGCCCCGCCGAGCTCGCAACCCACCACATCACGGTGAGTGTAAGGGCGGAAATAGCCGGTGACGCAGGCGCGCTGCAATTCGACGGCGGTATCGTGCTCACTGCAGGCGATGACGGTCGCCGTCGGCTGTTCCTTCGCGATCTCCAGCGCGAGGTTGGGCCCCGACACCACCGCGATGCGATCCTGCGGCACTCCGGCGACCTCACCGATCACCTGGCTCATCCGCTTCCCGGTGCCGAGTTCGATGCCCTTGGCGAGGCTGACCAGCGTCGCGTCGCGCGGCAGGTGCGGCGCCCATTCGGTGAGCTTCGCGCGCAATGTCTGACTTGGCACCGCGAATACCACCGCATGCGCGCCGTGCAGTGCGGCGACCGCGTCCGCAGTGGCAGACAGCGAGGCGGGCAGCCGCACATCCGGCAGATAGTCCGGGTTACCGTGCCGGTTCACCGCCGCCGCCACGCTGGGCCTGCGCGCCCAGAGCGTCACATCCCTGCCCGCGTCGGCGAGCACCTTGGCGAATGCGGTCCCCCACGACCCGGCGCCGAGTACCGCGATTCGCTGCACCGCCACGCTCAGGACCCGTCCTTCGCGGCACCGGGCCTCTTCGCGGCCGCGCGCGGGTAGAACTGCTCGGGCGCGGGTCGCTGCCGGATTTCCGAGAGCAACTCACTGACCCGCCACATCAGCAGATCCGTGACCTCGCGCAGCAGTAGACCATTGATCGGCTTATCCCGGTAGCCCGACAGGTCCACCGGCTCGCCGACGAGATAGGTGACCTGGTGACGCGGGAACGGCCGGAACCTCTTGTGGTAACCATCGAGGATGTCGCGGGTGCCCCAGCGCGCGACAGGCAGGATCGGCACACCGGTATCGAGTAGGTCGAGCGCAAGGCGTGCCGCACCGGTATAGCCAACCATCGGCCAACCGTCGGGATCCCTGGTGATCGTGCCCTCCGGATAGTTGATCACTACCTTGCCGTCCTGCAGTGCGCTGGTGCCGTCGCGCAGGCTGTGACCTGCCGTCACGGAACCCCGACGCACCGGGATCTGCCCTGACCCGGTCATGACGTGCTTGACCAGCGGGACCTCCCACAGCGTGTGCTTGGCGAACACGTGCGGGTTACGGCCCTGCTTGTGCACGAACACCGTGTCGTACACCGGATCGAGATGCGACACGTGGTTCATCACCAGCAGCGCGCCGCCGTTGCGGGGCACCCGCTCCGCGCCGATGTACCGCCTCCTGGCCAGCAACGCGCTGACCGGGTAGAAAACCGAGGCCGTGAGCGACACCCAGAAACCGCTCTTCTCCCGCTTCACCCGCATGCTCCTCTCAGCCACCACACTGGCGAACACGGTATGCCAACCGCATGTGGCCATCGGCGATCGGGGAGGATCAGCTCCGTGCATGTCGACCTCGTAATCCCGGTCAAGGGGCTGCGGCTCGGTAAGTCCCGGCTGCGCGGGGCGCTCGGCGCGGGCGACGCCGGGCACGCCGAGCTGGTGCTCGCGCTGGCCGCCGACACGGCGAGCGCGGCTGCGCAGGCCCACAACGTGCGCCGGGTGCTCGCGGTCACTCCCGATCCGGCGTTGGCCGACGCGCTGCGCTCCGAACACGTCGAGGTGCTGGCGGAAGTGCCCCCTGCCGGGCTCAACTCCGCGCTGCGACAAGGGTTCTCAGTGCTGCGCCGCAGGGATGTCAGCGCCGTGATCGGTGCGCTGCAGTCCGATCTTCCCGCATTGCGACCTGCCGACCTTGCGGTGGCGATCGCCACCGCGGCCGGAGCGCGATGCTTCTGCCCCGACCGTCACGGTTCGGGGACCACGCTGCTGCTCAGCGCCGCCGGGGGCAGCCTGGACCCGGCGTTCGGGCCCGGCTCGGCCGCCGCGCACGCCCGCTCCGGCGCCGTCGCCTTGACCGCGGCACCCTCACTACGCTGCGACGTCGACACCGCGGAGGACCTGGCGGCTGCTGCCGCCATCGGACTCGGGCCGCGCACCGCGGCGCTGATCGGTACCGGCTGCCGCTGATCTGCCGGAAGAATTCATCTGCACGCCGCGCCATGAGCTGCGCACTCTGCGGGACAATGCGTTCGTGGACAGTGATAGCGCACAGGACAAGGCGCCCGCGAACCCCAAGAGTCCCGCTACCAACGGCACGGGGAGCGTAGCGCGCGATCTCGTGCCGCCGCCGTCGACAACGACGCAGGCGGGCCCGAGGGTGCGCGCGGAGCCGCGCGCGATGCCTACCGCGCCACCAGCGGTCACCGAGGTTCAGACGCATACAGACCTTCCCGACGACAGGTATTCCAACCGAGAGCTGTCCTGGCTCGACTTCAACGCCAGGGTGCTGGCGCTGGCCGAGGACCGCTCGCAGCCGCTACTGGAGCGCGCGAAGTTCCTCGCGATCTTCGCGTCCAATTTGGACGAGTTCTACATGGTGCGAGTGGCGGGCCTGAAGCGCCGCGACGAGACCGGCCTGTCGGTACGCAGCGCGGACGGGCTCGCCCCGCGCGAGCAGTTGGCCTACATCTCCAAGCGAAACCAGGAACTGGTGGAGCAGCACAGCACAGCGTTCTCCGAGCACCTACTTCCCGAACTCGCCGAGCAGGGTATCCGGATCGTGGATTGGGAGCAGCTGCAAGAGGTGCAGCGCGCCGGGCTGTCGGATTACTTCTCCGGACGGATCTTCCCAGTGCTCACCCCGCTCGCGGTGGATCCCGCTCACCCGTTCCCCTACATCTCCGGGCTCTCGCTCAACCTCGCGGTGACCGTGCGCGACGCGGAGTCCGGACGCGAGCAGTTCGCACGCATCAAGGTGCCGAACAACGTTCCCCGGCTGATTCGAGTCGAGCCGGACCGCGACAGCCAGGAATACACCTTCCTGCCGCTGGAAGCGCTCATCTCGGCCCATCTCGGCGAGCTTTTCGCCGGAATGGAGGTCACCGCGCACCACGTCTTCCGGGTCACCCGCAACGCCGACTTCGAAGTCGAGGAGGACCGCGACGAAGATCTGCTGCAGGCGATGGAGCGGGAGCTCGCGCAGCGGCGCTTCGGACCACCGGTACGCCTTGAGGTCGCAGAGGATATGAGCGAGCACATGCTTGAACTGTTGCAGCGCGAGATGGAGGTGGACCCACACGACGTCGTCGTGGTGCGCGGGCCCCTCGATCTGACCTGCCTGTGGCAGGTCCACGCGATCGACAGGATGGCACTGAAAGACGCGCCGTTCGTGCCTGCGACGCATCCGGCATTCGGCGAGCGCGAGACGCCCAAGAGCGTGTTCGCCACGTTGCGCGAGGGCGATGTGCTGGTGCACCACCCTTACGACTCGTTCTCCACCAGCGTGCAACGCTTCATCGAGCAGGCCGCCGCCGATCCGAGCGTGCTGGCGATCAAGCAGACGCTGTACCGCACCACCAGCGGCGACTCGGCGATCGTCGACGCGCTGGTCGCCGCGGCGGAGGCCGGAAAGCAAGTCGTGGCACTGGTCGAGATCAAGGCGCGGTTCGACGAGCAGGCCAACATCAAGTGGGCGAGGACGCTGGAGCAGTCCGGGGTGCACGTGGTGTACGGGCTTGTCGGGTTGAAGACACACTGCAAGGTCGCGCTCGTTGTGCGCCAGGAGGGCGGGACGATCCGGCGTTACTGCCATATCGGCACCGGCAACTACAACGCGAAGACCGCACGACTGTACGAGGACATCGGTCTGCTGACAGCCGAACCGGCGATCGGAGCCGACCTCACCGACCTTTTCAACGTGCTGACCGGCTATTCACGGCAAAACAGCTACCGCACCATCCTCACCTCGCCGTACGGCATCCGGCGCGGCATCATCGAGCGGGTGGATCGGGAGAGCGAGCGAGCGCGGGCGGGGCAGCCCTCGGGTATCCGCATCAAAGTCAACTCATTGGTGGACGAGCAGGTGATCGACTCGCTGTACCGCGCGTCGGCGGCAGGCGTCGAGACCGATGTGGTTGTCAGGGGGATCTGCTCGCTGCGCCCTGCGCAGGCAGGCCTGAGCGAGAACATCCGGGTGCGCTCGATCCTCGGCCGGTTCCTCGAACATTCCAGGGTCTTCCACTTCGTGGGTGCGAATGAGTACTGGATCGGTAGCGCGGACATGATGCATCGCAACCTTGACCGCAGGGTCGAGGTGCTGGTCGCGGTCTCCGATGCCACGCTCACCAGGCAACTGGACGCGATGTTCGAGTCCAGCCTCGCTCCCGCCACCCGGTGCTGGTTGCTCGGCGCCGACGGTGAGTGGATGGCATCGCCGTCCGGCGGCTCCGTGGTGCGCGATCACCAGGTTGCCCTGATGCGCAAGCACGGAGGTATGGAGTAGTGATGGTTCGTGCCGCGGGCGGCGTGCTGTGGCGGTTCGCGGCAACGTCCGGCGTGGAAGTCGCGCTGATACACCGGCCCCGTTATGACGACTGGTCGCTGCCCAAGGGCAAGCTGGAGGACGGTGAGACACTCGCCGCCGCGGCGGTACGGGAGATCGCGGAGGAAACCGGCTTCCCTCCGGTACTAGGACGCAGGCTGCCGACCATCCAGTACCCGCTGCGCGAGAACGGCAGCAAGCAGGTCGACCACTTCAGTGC
>JBOHEL010000404.1:0-4784 GCA_050700995.1 Sciscionella sp.
AATTAGGCCTTGGCCGAACCCCCGTCGCTCTGTTGGGCGCGTTGGTAGGAGATACCTGTGACAGTGCCGATGTCTCGGTAGGAGAAACCCTCGCCGCAACTCGGTCACGGCCCGTTTGCCACTAGACAGGCGATCAGCTGATCGAATACCTGCCCATAGGCGTTCGCCGCTCACCGGAAATGTGTCAACGCATTCCCGGTGAGCGGCGATCAGTAGGGCGATACGTCCTTACCTGCCTGCGCCCAGCAGGTGGTTGGTGCGCTTGATCTGGGCGTAGGACTTCGGCTGCACCAGCGCGTGGAACTGCGAACCAGTGGGTGCGCTCGCGGGCTTGCCCTTGGTGAACAGCCAGGTGTGGAACAGGTTGTACACCGGCTGGCCGGAGTCCTGCTCCGCCAGCGCGATGAACGCACCCGTGGTGCCGTTGCCGTACTTGTGCTGGCTGGCCCAGTCCCGCATGGTGCGGAAGAACGCCGCGTCGCCGACCGTGCTGCGATAGGCCTGCAACGCCATGGCACCCCTGTCGTACACCGCGTCGTCGAACTGGTGATCGGGCCCCGGATCGCCGGGCAGCACCTGCCAGAACGCGTCATCGGCCGGATGCTGGCCGTAGACGTAGTCGGCGAGTTGCGCCGCGGTGCCCTCGCCGGTGTGCTCCGACCACAACCACTCGGTGTACCCGGCGAACCCCTCGTTCAGCCAGATGTCACGCCACCCGGCCACGGAGACAGAGTCACCGAACCATTGGTGCGCGTTCTCATGCACGATGACATAAGGGTCGGCGCCCTTGGCGAAGAACTTGGCGCTGTAGACCGGGCGCGTCTGATCCTCCAGCGCGAACCCGAGGTTGCTGGAGACCACGCCGCCCTGCGCTCCGAACGGGTACGCACCGAACAGCCCGGACTCCCAGGTCAGGATCTCAGGGGTGCGCTCGACGCTGGCCTGCGCGGCTGGCGCGCTGTCGCCGAGGGTGTCCTGGTAGGCGGTGATGAACGGCTGGCCGTCGGGTGCCGTCTGCTTGCGGATCTCGTAGTGCCCGATCGCCAAGAAGTTCAGGTAGGAAGCCTCCGGCTTGGTGCTGCGCCAGTTCCACCGGGTCACGCCCGCCCGCTGCTTGCTGGTGCCCTCGAAACTCCCGTTGGAGACCACCTGGGTGCCATCGGGCACCGCCACCGACACGTCGTAGGTCGCCTTGTCCAGCGGATGGTCGTTGACCGGATACCAGAACGCCGCGATATGTGGCTCCTGCGCGGCAAGCGCGCCGTCCTTCGTCGCCACCCAGTCCTTCTCGCCATTGATCTCCACCTTCGATGGGGTGCCGTGGTATCGCACCACGATCGTGATCGGCGTGCCCTTCGCCAGATCGTGGCTCGGGGTAATGACGAGCTTCGCGTGCCGCTCGTGGAACGCCGCGGGCGCGCTGTCGACAAGCACCGAGTCCGGATGCAGGCCGAAATCCATCGAGAAGCTGGAAAGGGCCTGCGTCGGCGTCGCCAGGATGGTGGCCGTGCCGGAGAGGTGGTCGGCGCCTGGCGTGTAGTTCAGCCGCAGGTCGTAGTGGCCGACGTCGTACCCGGTGTTGCCGTCGGTCGGGTAGTAGGGGTCGCCGATGCTCCCGCCGCCAGGGGTGCCCGCGGCGTTCGCGGTCGTGGCGGCGAGCACCGTCGCGGTGGCAGCGGCGGCCAGCGTGAGCCCTGATCTGCGCATTCGTGTACTGGACATGAACCCGAGGCTAAACAGTGAGCGACCAATCGAACACCCGCCGTCAGTAGGGTCTGCGTAGTGTCTCCGCGACGGAGGCGTACAGCGTGCCCCGTATCCCCCGCAGCCGGTCGCGACGTGTGCGCACCTCGACGACCCGCAGCCCAGGCGCGGGTGCCACCGCGGCGGCGAACTCCTCCGGCGTACCGGCCAGCACATGCGGTACGCCGTACCCGGCACAGAGCGCGCCGAGGTCGGCACCGTGCGGGGTGCCGAACACCCGTTCGAATGACCCGGAGTGCTCCGGCTCACCCTGCTCCAGCAGTGAGAAGATGCCGCCGCCGTCGTCGTTGTTCACCACGATGGTCAGGTCCGGCCTCGGCTCACCCTGCGCTATCAGCAGTCCACCGCTGTCGTGCAGGAACGAGAGATCACCGAGCATCGCGTAACCGGGCACCGGCTCGGCTCGCACCCTTGCCGCGGCCAGGGTGGCGCCCACCGCCGTGGACACTCCGCCATCGATGCCCGCCAAGCCCCTGCTGGCCAGCACCATCAAGTCACCGCGCCGCTGCGCCACCAGGTCGATGTCACGGATCGCATTGGAGGAACCCATGAACAGCACCGCGGGCGAGGGCAGCGCACGCAGCAGGTCACGGGCGATATGCGCGCCGGTCGGCCATTCTGTCGTCGCCAACCACTCCGAGATCACCTCGCTGAGCTGGTCATTGAGCTTGCGCCACTGTGCGGCCCATTCCGCACCCGTTCGTGCGGTGATCTCAGGTTCGCCCAGCTCATCAAGGGCGCGGGTATCCAGCAACGTCACGGCACTACTGGCAAGATAGTGCACGTCACCCCACTGTTCCGGCGTGCACACCACATGCAGCGCGACTCCGGAGCACAGCAACCGGTTGACACCGCGGGAGAGGGTGGGGCGCCCTACCAAGATCACGGTGTCGGGACGCAGCCGCTCCGGCAGCTCCGCCACGCTGTTGAGCAGTAACGACACCGAGGACAGCGCGTGCCGCGGCCCCACCCCTGGCGGCTCGACCAGCAGCGGCCAGTCCATTCGCTGCGCCACCTCGCCCGCGGCAGCGGCGGCGTGCCACGGGGCCTCGCCGACCACGACCAGCGTGCGTGGCCCGGATTCTCGCAGCAGCTCGACGCCGTCGCGCTGGCCAGCATGCGGCGGTGCCGTCACCCGCGTCCACGGCGCGCCGTCGGCCCGTCCTGCCAGTGACTCCGGCCACGCCTCGCTCGCCCCCGGCACCAGCGGTTCGCGGAACGGCAGGTTCAGGTGCAGCGGCGCGTCCCTGGTCTCGGCGAGCACCCGGCACAGGAAGCCCCGCCACAGCGCGTTCTGGCCTGCCCTGCGCTCGGCGAGCGGGAAGTCGTGAGTGCGCACGTGCGGAGCGAACACGCCGTGCTGCACGGTGGTCTGGTTCGCGCCGCTGCCGATCATCTCTGGAGGCCGGTCGGCGGTCAGCAGCACGATCGGCTCCGCTGTGTGCGACGCCTCAAGCACCGAGGGGTGCAGGTTGGCGACGGCCGTCCCTGACGTGCACACCACGGCAGCCCTACCGTTGCGGTGCGGACCGTAGCCCATCCCCTTTGACAGCCCAAGCGCAAGGAAGCCCGCGGTGCGCTCGTCGATCCTGACGTGCAGCCGCAGCCTGCGCTCGCGCGCCGCCTCGTGCAACGCGAACGACAGCGGGGCGTTGCGGGAGCCTGGGCATACCACCACTTCGGTCACGCCGTTGCGCACCAGCTCGTCGACGATCACCCCGGCCTGGGCGGTGGAGGGATTCACCGGCATATCCTCCCAGTCGTGTCTGAGACTTCCGTGTCCGAGCTATTCGATCCCTCCGCATGGCGTCCCGTCGAGGGTTTCGAGTTCACCGATATCACCTACCACCGTGCCACCAGTGACGGCACGGTGCGGATCGCGTTCGACCGTCCGGAGGTACGCAACGCCTTCCGGCCGCACACCGTCGACGAGCTGTACGCGGCGCTGGAACACGCACGCGTCAGCTCGGATGTCGGCTGCGTGCTGATCACTGGGAACGGGCCGTCCCGCAATGACGGTGGCTGGGCCTTCTGCTCCGGCGGTGACCAGCGGATACGTGGTCGCACCGGGTATCAGTATGCCTCCGGCGAGACCGCCGAGACGGTGGATCCAGCACGCGCCGGGCGGCTACACATCCTGGAGTGCCAGCGGCTGATCCGGTTCATGCCCAAGGTGGTGATCGCGGTGGTTCCCGGCTGGGCAGCGGGTGGCGGTCACAGCCTGCACGTCGTGTGCGATCTCACGCTGGCGTCCGCCGAACACGCCAAGTTCAAGCAGACGGACGCCGACGTCGGCTCCTTCGACGGCGGGTTCGGCTCTGCGTATCTTGCGCGGCAGGTCGGGCAGAAATTCGCCCGCGAGATCTTCTTCCTCGGCAGGCCGTACTCGGCGGCGCGGGCACACCAGATGGGCATGGTGAACGCCGTGGTGCCGCACGCCGAGTTGGAGGCCACCGCGCTGGAGTGGGCGCGGGAGATCAACGGCAAGTCGCCGACCGCGCGGCGGATGCTGAAGTACGCGTTCAATGCCATCGACGATGGTCTCATTGGTCAGCAGCTGTTCGCGGGTGAGACCACGCGGCTGGCCTACATGACCGACGAGGCGGTGGAAGGCCGCGACGCCTTCCTGGCCAAACGCGAACCCGACTGGTCCGACTTCCCCTACTACTACTGAGCTGCGGAAAGGTGTGCGGTGCGGCGGCTGGAACCGGTCGAGATCGGTGCTGACGCTAGGGTGCTGATGGAGCCCCTGGCGCGCGCGCTTGACGGTGCGGGCGACGTGCTGGTGCCGCTGGCCGCCGGTGTGCCAGTGCCCGTGCTGGGGATCGGCGAACCGCTTGACCCCGGAGAGGACGACGACGCCGATCCGACCGCTGTGATGATCGCGACATCAGGTTCGACCGGTGAGCCGAAAGGGGTGCTGATACCGGCGAGCGCGCTGCGGGCGTCGGCGCTGGCCACCCACGCCAGGCTCGGCGGTGCAGGGCACTGGTTGCTGGCCACGCCGCCGCAGTACATCG
>JBOHEL010000405.1:0-4783 GCA_050700995.1 Sciscionella sp.
TTGATCGAGGAAGCCGTAGGGGAACTCCCATCTGAGCGTCGTCTTCTCCCGGCGATCGAGACCGCCTGATTCCACCCAGATGTAGTGGTCGAGAATGGCGTTGACGGCATGGCGCCCCGACTCGCATGCAGCCTCCATCGACGTCATCCGAGTGAACGTCTTGTTCCACGTCCCCGCGAAGACCACCGAATTGTTGTGCACCTGATAACCGCCGTGGCGGGCTTGCCAGACGTTCCGCTGCTCGAGATCTTCGAGCCACCAGTCTTCGGGCGGTGCACTACTCCAGGACGTTCCGTGCGGATTCCATGGGTCGGCGCTGGGCCGATTGGTCCAGTCCCCGACGATGGGAACGAGGTACGGTGACTCGTTGCGAATCACGCGGCCCCGGCCCTGACCCGGTCCGGTAGCCATAACCAGTCCGCGATCGAGCGCGTACCACACCGGCCACGGCATGACCTCCTCCGCGACGGATTCGACGTTGCCCGTAAGGGCCGAAACGATCTGGCGCCACACCTCCGCGGCGATTTCGTCGGGAGTGCAGTCGCGGGCCGCCTTGCCCCGTCCAGACTCGTCGACCAGATGAGGAGAGGGAGAATTGAAATCCCCGATGTCGACTGAGAGCACCGAGACGTGGCCGTCGCGGTCCAGAATCGGTTGCCTCTCCCACAATCCGGTCTGGTTGATCGACGACAGCGCCCACTCCGTGCCGGCGTACAACATGTGTCCTCGCAGCAACTGGAATTCCGTGTCGAAGTAGTACTGGATGCCGCACAGCGTTTGGAACCGATCCCACGGCACCCGCCCCAGCTCATCCAGCGCGTAGGGATTCCTCTGGTGCTGCGGCCGCGTCGTCTCGGCCTGCAGCGGGCCGTCGGGCGGCGGAGGGGAGGTAGTGAAACCGTCCAGCCCGGCCACGGTGCCGCCGGTGCCCACCGTGCGCAGTGCGGAGGTGAGGTATTCGGCCGCCGGGGCGTCGACGGCGACGACCGTGTAGTCCGGAGTCACCCGCGTACCGTCGGCGAACGTGATCTGCACCCGGGGCCTGAGATGGGGCGGCTGACTCGGGTCGAAGGCCGGAGGATCGAGGCGAGTCGCCGCATTGCGGAGGAAGCGCACGCCGAGTGCGACGAGGTGGCGGTACCAGTGGTCGAACCACGACTCGGTGGTGGGACCGTTGAGCACCCCGTCGGCCTTGTCGTCGCGGCGGTCCATATTCAGGTACAGCTGCAGATAGGTGGTGATGTTGGTGCGCGCATCCCCCCAGCGCGAGTCGAACGCGGCCAGCACCCTTGGCATTTCGCGCAAGAGCGCGTCGAAATGGGGCGTGTAGGAGAACTGGTTGGTCCCGGTCGCGCGGTCGTGTCCGACGAAGAAGTCGTAGGCGGACACGTTCTGCAGTTCCCTTGCGCGGCGGAGGGGACTGGTGACGAGGTAGCGGAGCAGCCTGCTCTGGAAGGTCGCGACATCGCCGGGGGTGAAGCCCAATGTCGCGAGCTGGCTCAGGATGCCGAGAAACTCAGCGGGGCTGCGTGGGAGTTCGCGAGGAAAGACGAGGGACGGCTTGCCGTCAACCGTGGTGCCCTGGGTGATCACCCGCCGGACGTTGTCATAGATCGTGCGCGAGGTCGGTGTCCAGCAGGCCGTGCCGCTAGCCGTCTCCGTGAGTTGGTACACCGGAATGCGCTGGAACATGTCCCAGGTATGTAGGTAGTAGGCCGGGAAGAAGCGGAAGCCGTGTTCGCCCGCAACCGCTCGCCCAGGGGTACGTGGCTGGCCCCGTCGGCCCGGGAAGGGACGCAGCTCAGCTTGGCTTCCGTCGTGCGTGCCCACTGTCGAGTACTGAGACGCGGCGAGGCCGCCGAGTTTGACGGGCGGGTACGTCCCTGCCGGCTCGGGTCCCAGCCCGTTGCGCTCATCGTGTCGAGCCTCGTACACCGTCACGACGAAGCCGCGCTCCGCCAGTTCCTGCGCGGCGGTGAGGCCGGCGATGCCGGCCCCGAGGACCGCCACCGTGGGGCGTCGTTCGCAGGACGCCGGCGTCGATATGCACTCGCTCATGGTGGCCCCGCGCGGAGTTCAGACAGCAGTGTGGGCTGCGAGGATGCCCGGACCGCGGCGTGGACGTACGCCAGCAGTGAGTCGTGAGCACACTCGACGTCGTCGAGCGAACCTCGAACGCAAACCCTGCCCGCCTCCACGGCCTCGCCAAGCCCCACTCGGGCATCGAGCAGGTCGAGGATGGTGACTCGCGAGGTGACGATCCGGACACCGGCCATGTCCGCCGCACCGTCCGACACCTGAAGTGGGCCACTACCACCGCGCAGTGAGAAGACCTCGCCGTCGACGTCGAGCTGGACCACCATCGGGCCGAGCTCGGCGATCAGTAAGCGATAACTGTCTGGCACCTCGTCCGCCAGGTGCTCGACCGAGCGTCGCAACAGCGACGAAACCCGTTCAGCCATAGAGGAACTCGAATACACCAGTGCCGACGAAGTCGACGTCCTCGCCGTTGATCGTCCCGCTCGCCCGGGCGGTACCGCCAGTTTCACAGAGCACACTCAATCGGTCGAGGCATAGCTCGCTCGGCTGCGCAAGGCGGGCATAGGACTGCGGGCGGAACTCGGCGCGCACCCTGTCGCCTGCCCGTGTCGCGGTGATCTCGATCCGTTCCGGTACGCCCGGCACCTCGCCATCCAGGAGCAGCCGCATCGGGGGCGGCAAGGTGCAGTCCGCTGCGCGGCCGAGCAGGCCGCCCGAGCGCGTCTGCACCGCGGCGTGCCGGAATATCGCGGCGGGCTCATCCTGGTGCCACACGTAGAGCGCTTGGGACAGACAGCGCAGCCGGCTCCGGTCGGTCATCTGCAGGAATACCATCGACCACGGATCCCCGGGTCCTTTGGGCAGAATGGTGCCCCATGTCCACCCGAAGTCATCGCCCCACCAGAACCGACCCCAATTGTGGTCGTGATAGGCGAGGTCGTCCTCGACACGGTGCTCCCGGTCCCCGATCCGTAGCCACCCCTTGGCGCGCAGCCTCGGTACGAAGAGCCAGCACATCCGGCCGTTCCCTACCGGTTGGTTGTTGACCACGAAGGGCTGACTCGCCGAGGTGAAGTGCAGTTCACCGCGAATGCCCTTGTCTGGCAGGTCAATAGCCACGCGGTAGCCGTCGGGTAGCAGCGTTATCCGGTTGCCGCCGATGGTCAGTTCACCGAGATCGGCCGAGACGTCCAGAGCGCACCCGTCGAACCGCTCGATGGTGCCGGTCCACTTCTGGTCGTGAGCAATCACGATGACGCGTGGCGCAAGCCGGACCTGACCGGCGCCGGAAACGTCATTGGTGAGGCTGAAGTTGATCAGGATCCGGAAGCCTCGCCCATGGACCACGAAGTGGTGCCATTCCTTGAAACCCTCGGGCCGGGCAGTGGCAAGCACCGGGGCGCGGAGGAAGTCACTGCCTGCCAGCACCGCGTTCATCGGAGCCACCGCCTAGTCGTTGAGGCGGGCAGTGGCGCCTCGGCAGTCGGGTTGGGTTGTGCCGTAGCCGAATTGGCGAGTCGTTGGATCGCCTCACCTAGGCTTGCAACCCCGAGCAGGACGTGCACGAAGTCGTCCGAGTCGCGGGGCGGTTCGGATCGGCGGTCGCCGTCGGCGGCCAGCGCGTGAACCACCCGGGCCAGCCCGGCAAGGCCAAGCAGGTAGCCGATGAAATTGCTCTGGTCGGCGAGCGTGTCGCGAGGATCGGTGAGCGTCATGCGAACCCCTCGGGCCGCAGGCGGGCCAGGATGGAATCGTCTAGGCCATGCCCCATGACAGCATCGGCCAACAGGTCCGCCCAGGCGTCAGGGGCGGCGTTGGGCGCGGCTGGACCGTCGAGAACGTTGAGGCTCACCGTTTCCCAGACGCGTCGCAGGTTCTCCACCGCATCGGAGGCGACCAACGCGTCGCGCAGCCGCGCCCCGTCGGGTGTGTCTGCGTAGCGGCGGCCCTCGGCAACGAGCAGGTCGTGCAGCCCCCGGGCGGCCGCGGGATTGCCGACCACAGCGCGGCGCACGCTGAGAAGTAGGTCGAACACCGTCCGCTCCGTCCCGCAGGCCTCGTCCGGCGGAGCCGGGAGCAACCGCGGGGTCTCCCGCTCGATGAGGTCGAGAGTGAGTTCGCGAATCCGCTCGAGCTCCGCCAGCATGCCGATCAGGACTTCGGGGCTCATCGGGTCCGCCCGTGTACGTAGTCCACGAGGCCGGCCAGCATGTCCCGGTGGCGGCTGCGCGGTAACCAGTCGAGACCGGCAAGCACGATGGCCGCCTCGCGGGCATGCCGGGTGGCGACCTCCCGAGCGTGGCTGAGCGAGCCGACGCGGTGCATCAATTCGTAGACCCATCGAATGTCGTTGAGGCTCTTCGACTCCGAGGGATGGTGTTCTTGCAGCCGAGCCTCGATTTCGCCCCGGCCGGACTGGGACAGTTGGCCGCGGGCGGTGAGTCGATCCAGCAGCTCGGTCAGCCCTAACTCGCCGTCGGCGCTCGGGCGGCGCTTGGACAGAATCTGCACCGCGCGATCCCGGTCCGTCGGTTCGGCAGACCGCAAGGTGTGCAACAGCATCAGGGTCCGCTTGCCCTCCCAGATGTCGCCGCCGATCTCCTTGCCGTACTCCTCAGGGTCCGCCCGCAAGTTCAGCAGGTCGTCGGTGATCTGAAAGGCCGCCCCGAGATGCCGGCCGAGGGACTCCAGTGCCGGCAACGGCTCGGGTCCGGCGCCGGCCGCGATCACGCCGGCCTGTAGC
>JBOHEL010000406.1:0-4777 GCA_050700995.1 Sciscionella sp.
AGATCTTGTCCCGGTCGATATCGGCGCGGATACGCTCTTCGGTCTGCCCGGTGTGGTGGGCCAGGGTGGCCTCCAGCAGGCGGCGCATCCGCTGGATCTCGGCAGCCTGAATCTCCAGATCCGACACTTGGCCGAACACGCCCTCGGTGGCCGGCTGGTGGATAAGGATCTGGGCATTAGGAACCGCCATCCGTTTACCCGGAGTCCCTGCGGCGAGCAGCACCGCGGCAGCTGAAGCGGCCTGGCCGAGGCAGACCGTATTGATTTCCGGTCGGATGTACTGCATCGTGTCGTAGATCGCAGTCATCGCGGTGAACGACCCGCCCGGTGAATTGATGTAAATCCAGATGTCGCGGTCCGGGTCGGCGGACTCCAGCACCAGCAACTGCGCCATGGTGTCGTTGGCCGAGGTGTTGTTGATCTGTTCGCCGAGGAAGATGATGCGCTCCTCGAACAGCTTGTTATAAGGGTTGGATTCCTTGACCCCGTAGCTGGTGCGCTCGATGAACGAGGGCAGGACGTATCGCGACTGGGGCAGGTAATTTTCGGACATATGATTTTGGGGCATGCGATCGTGCGGCATAGCGCCTCCGGGCAGGTGATTCATCGGGGCTCCTCGAAGCTCTACAGGCTCGCGTCGGGCAACGAGTTGGCGCGGGTCAGGACGTAGTCGACGAAGCCGTACTCGCGGGCCTCTTCCGCGGTGAACCAACGGTCCCGGTCAGAGTCGGTGATGATCCGTTCTACCGACTGACCGGTCTGCTCGGCGATGAGCTCCGCCATCTCACGCTTGTGCTTGATCAGCATGTCCGCCTGGATCGCGATGTCCGCCGCGGTGCCGGACACGCCGGCTGACGGCTGGTGCATGAGGATCCGCGCATGCGGCAGGGCGTATCGCTTGCCGCGGGTGCCCGCGGACAACAGGAACTGCCCCATCGAGGCGGCCAAGCCCATCGCGTAGGTCGCCACGTCGGGTTCGATCAGGTGCATCGTGTCGTAGATGGCCATTCCTGCGGTGACCGAGCCGCCCGGCGAGTTGATGTAGAGCCTGATGTCCTGGTCGGGATCCTCCGCCGACAGCAGCAAGAGTTGAGCGCAGATCTGGTTGGCGATGTTCTCCTCAACCTGGGATCCGAGGACGATGATGCGCTCTCGGAGCAGCCGCTCATACACCGAGTCCGTCAGGTTGAGGCCAGCCGTGGCGGCCCGCATCGTGGGGACGCCCGGCAGCGGCACGGCCGAAGCGATGTGGTCGGAGGTCACGTGTGCCTGCCTTCTGTCATCAAGGCCACCTGCGGATGGGTGAGGGTCCGGCTGGGAGATCTATCCGAACTCCGACGCGGTGGACACTGCCGACCCTAACGAAGGAGAGCACCGACTACTTCCTAACGCGCCCACAGTTCGCTCAGAGCGTTACGTCATCGGCAGCCTGGATCACCGGGCGGCCACCGCGTGCCCCGGCGTCGTCGAGTCGATCAGCGATTCGATGTCGACCGGATTTCCGCTGGCATCAGTGATGGTGGCCTGGCTCAGCACAGCGGCCAGCGCCTTGCCGCGGCGGACGTCAGCGTAGACAGTGCCCAACTCGCCAGCTTCTTGAAGCTGCAGGGCGTAGTCGTTGGGACTGACGCCCTTGCGCTGCGCCTGGAACATGATGCGTTCACTGAGGTCGTTGTCGGTGACCGAGACATCTTCGGTATCGGCGATCGCGTCGAGCAGGAGTTGCGCCTTGACCGTCTCCTCCGCCGAGTTGCGCAGGTCGGTGTTGAACTGCTCGGCGGTATGGCCCTGTTGCTCCAGCCACTGGCCGAGACGCGCCTCATTGTGTTCGAAGGCGTGCAGGGCTTCGTGCTTACGCGACTCGAACTCAGAGTCGACGATCGCCGCCGGCAAGGGCACCTCGGTGGTGTCAAGCAAAATCTCGAGGATCTTGTCTCTGGCTTGGGCGCCCTGCTGCATCGCTTTGACCCGGCCAAGCCGCGTGCGAAGGTCAGCGCGCAGCTCGTCGATGGTGTCGAATTCGCTAGCGAGCTGGGCGAACTCGTCGTCGGCCGCGGGCAACTCTCGCTCTTTCACCGCTTGGATCTTCGCCGTGATCTCCGCCTCGCGCCCGGCATGCTCTCCGGCGGCCAATACGGCGGTAACCGTTCGCTCGTCGCCCTGCGAGGCGCCGACCAGCGCGTCGTCGATACCCTCCATGAGCTGGCCGGAGCCAATCTCGTAGGAAAGATCGGTGGTCGCCAAGTCCGCGACCTCCGCGCCGTCGACGGTCGCCGAGAGGTCCAGTGAGACGAAGTCGCCCTGCTGCACGGGACGCTCGACGGAAGTGAGAGTGCCGAAGCGGGAACGGAGCCCGTCTAGCTGCTCGTCGACCTCCGCATCGGTCACCGCGACGTCGTCGACGGACACCGCGAGCTCGTTGAACACCGGCATCTCGATCTTCGGTCGGACGTCGACCTCAGCGGTGAACGCGACGTGGTCCCCATCCTCGACCTTGGTGACCTCGATCTCCGGACGGCCCAGTGGGTGAACCTCGCCCGCCTGGACAATCTCGGCGTACTTCGCCGACACCATCGCGCTGACCACCTCTTCGAGCACCACGCCGCGACCAAGCCGCTGCTCCAAGATTCGGGCAGGGGCCTTGCCCGGCCGGAATCCCGGGATGTTGACCTGATGGGCGATCTTTCGGTAAGCGCGATCGAAGTCTGGCTTCAGCTCGTCGAACGGCACCTCGACGTTGATTTTCACCCGCGTCGGGCTGAGTTGTTCGACGGTGCTCTTCACGAAGTACTCCTTGGGGACAGATGGGAACGCGCCGGCACAGCCACCGCCGGGCCGCAGGTGGAGCAAGTCTAGGCGAGTGTTCCGATGCGCCCACTGCGGGCGCCGTATCGGGCTACCCCAAGCCTGTGCGGAAGCTCGGCCGCTAGGACCTCGACAAGAGCGGTTACGAGGCTGGCGCCGCGACGAACGCTGTCCACCTCGAACAGCGCCACGGTGCCAGCCCCGCAATCTCCACCATCTGGCGGATCCGTCCAGCCAACGCCGCCTGGTAGATCAACTTCGCTCTTCTGGGGGCATGCCCTGTTGGAGACCCTAATCCTTTGCGGGCACTGCGCTGCCGATCGCTTCCCGTCACCCTATCTGAGTGGAAGGATTGGGTATCCCCGATCGGTAGCCGAGGGAGCGGTGAATACCATGACTTCAGAGGACAAGATCAACAGTCTAGTGGGTCAGGCCATCGAGAAGGCTGAGCCGCTTGTCGATCAGGTCATCGAGAAGGCTGAGTCGCTCGTAGAGAAGGCCGAAGTGAAGGCTGATTCGCTCATCGAGAAGGTCAAGGAGAAGGCTGAACCGGTCGTCGCGAAGGCAAGAGACAAGGCTGAGCCGCTCCTTGCGAAGGCCGACGGCAACTCTGACACTTCGAGCGCGTAGGCCCGAAAAATTTCTGTCAAGCGGCACTGTCACGGTGTCCTTGGTCCCAAGGCGGTGCCGGAGGGTCCAGCAGCGTCCGCTACCTGACGGTGCCTGTCCAGGAGGGTCTCGGACAGCGATTGGTCATCCACCGTCGTTACTGTCAGATTGAGCCGCGCGCCTGGTGGGTCAATCCCGGCTACTGGAAGGCGCGTTACGATACCTCTCGTCTCGGTGCTTGGGGTTGCCGGTGACAGGTTCACCAGCATCGCGGTTTACTTCGACCAGATGGAGGTCCTGACCCAGCTCGGGCTGGCCCAGGCACCCACGACGGCGGCGAGCTGAGCTAGACAGAGACTACCGTTTGTCCTGGTCGGGGTGGCGGGATTCGAACCCACGGCCCCTCGCTCCCAAAGCGAGTGCGCTACCAAGCTGCGCCACACCCCGTGCACCGAGTAGTGCAGCCTACGCGACCACCCGAATCCCGCGTCGGCCACCGCTCGCGTCCCGCCAAGAAGCCAGCACCGGGTACGCTAGGGCCGCTCCGCCGCCGCGGAGCATGCGGGCGTAGCTCAATGGTAGAGCCCCAGCCTTCCAAGCTGGCCATGCCGGTTCGATCCCGGTCGCCCGCTCCACAGCCCTCACCGGCCAAGACGGCGGCCCGCCCCGATCATAAGAAGGGCCGTCGTCGCGTGTCGTGCTATTTATGTGCCATTAGACGACTGGGATGTGTGCCTCGGCCGGGCCGTCCTGCGCGCCGCCTGTGGCAAATCGAATATTGATCGACTTACGGGTCTGCGTTCACGTAGCCGATGCTGCTCCGACTGTGTGTGCGGGGGCCGGCGGCGGAATCCGGGCAGAGGTACAGTCCGCGGTCGGCCAGCAGCTGATGGGCCAACGCGTCGTCCGGGTGGGGCTGGGAGGTGGGCACTCCCGAGCTGATCCAGTCCACAAGCGCCCCCAGCATCATTCCCGAGTCGAGCTCGTGAAGTTCCAACGTCCAGGTGGCCCCCACCGAGCGGCACCAGACCGCGACCAGCATCCGCGTCCAAATCCCCCCGGCTTTCCCGGCTGTCCTGGCTTGTGTCCCAGCGTGGGGAGGGTTACCGATACCTTGACGGGGCTGGGGCACGATGGACTGCGCCCGACTGTCACTCCAGTCGGGAATGTACCCGGTGACGAGTTCGGATCCCTTCTTACGCCACGGGGGCTCGGTGTCGAACTGCTTGAGGGCGAACTCGCGCAGTGACCGAATGACCGAACCGTAGGTCTCGCTCTCGGTCACACCGATCGCGGAGCCTGTGCGCCACGAGAGTGGCATCTGCTCCATAAACGGCATGAACATGTCCGGGAAACCGGGCAC
>JBOHEL010000407.1:0-4777 GCA_050700995.1 Sciscionella sp.
CGAGAGCGCCGGATCCGGCGCGCCCTTCGGGCGGCCGAGGTGAGCTGCCACAACCACCTTGGCGCGCGCGTCGATCAGCGCGCGGAGTGTGGGCAGCGAGGCGCGCACGCGGCCGTCATCGGTGATGGACCCGTCGTCGAGTGGGACGTTGAGGTCGGCGCGCAGCAGCACGCGCCGTCCCGCTACGCCCTCGGCGAGGAGGTCGTCGAGCGTCTTCACAGCGTGTCGTTCCCCCGCGTCAGGCCGGTTTCGAGGCGACAAGCGTCACCAGGTCGGCGAGCCGGTTGGAGTAGCCCCACTCGTTGTCGTACCAGGCGACGACCTTGACCTGGTTGTCGATGACCTTCGTCAACGGCGAATCGAAGATCGACGACGCCGGGTCACCCACGATGTCGGAGGAGACGATCGGGTCGACGCTGTAGCGCAGGATGCCCTTGAGCGGGCCTTCCGCGGCGGCCTTGAGCGCGGCGTTGACCTCCTCGACGCTGGTGTTCCTGCTGACCTCGGCGGTCAGGTCGGTCACCGAACCGGTTGGCACCGGCACCCGCAGCGCGTAGCCGTCCAGCTTGCCCCGGAGCTCGGGGAGCACAAGGCCAATCGCCTTGGCGGCACCGGTCGAGGTGGGTATCACATTGATGGCGGCCGCGCGGGCTCGCCGCAGGTCCTTGTGCGGCGCGTCCTGCAGGTTCTGGTCCTGGGTATAAGCGTGGATCGTGGTCATCAGGCCACGGACGATGGTGAACTCGTCGTGTAGCACCTTGGCCAGCGGGCCGAGACAGTTCGTGGTGCACGACGCGTTGGAGATGATCGTCTGCGAGCCGTCGTAGACGTCGTCGTTCACGCCGAGCACCACGGTGAGGTCCTCGCCCTTGGCAGGCGCCGAGATGATGACCTTCTTAGCGCCACCGGCGTCAACGTGCTTGCGAGCGTCCTCGGCCTTGGTGAAGAAGCCCGTCGACTCGATCACCACGTCCACCCCGAGGTCGCCCCAAGGAAGGTTCGCCGGGTCACGCTCGGCCAGGATCTTGATCAGCTTGCCGTCGACCTTGATGCCGTCGCCGGTGGTCTCCACCTGGTAGGGCAGCGGGCCGAGCACGCTGTCGTACTTCAGCAGGTGTGCCATCGTGGGGAGGTCACCGAGGTCGTTTGCAGCGACGATCTCGATGTCGTGGCTGCTCGCGGCGGCGGCGCGCCAGAAGTTGCGGCCGATGCGGCCGAAGCCGTTGATTCCTACCCGGACAGTCACGCTCTCGTCTCCTCGTGGCTCAACCCGGTATGCCCCGGGGATGTCATTGTCGGTGGTTCTCGTTGCCAGTGACCACGTCTGACCTACCCACCGCGACCCACCCTAACTGCCTCCAACGGCATGGCGGACAGGAAGGTGACAAGCGCGGCTTGATCGAATCAGTTGCCGTCAGCGGCCAGCGTACCCGGTCAGCCACGCCGCGGCGAGCAACTGCACCCGCCCGCACAACACCGCGATACCTGGCAGCTCCTCGCACGTTCGATCGACGAGTTCGGCGGCGATCGCGCGATCCACGGTTGCGGGCCTCGAATACAAGGACGCGGCTCGGTGGTCGACGAGCTGCTCACCGAACGTCACGCCGAGGCCGCCCGCGAGGACGTCGAGGCCACCCGGTGAGCCCCTGCGTGCTCGACACCTCAGCGGTGCTGGCCTGGTTACGCGAGGAACCCGGCGCCGACGTGGTCGACTGCCTGCTCGAGGAGGCCATCATGGGCGCGGCCAACTGGTCGGAGCTGGCCCAAAAATTGCTCCAACACGGCGCGGACGCCCACCAGACCACCGCCCGATTGGCCACCCTCGGGCTCACCGTGGAGGCGTTCACCGCCGCCGACGCGCTACGCGCCGCCGAGCTGTGGCCGGCCACCCGCCGCGCCGGCCTCTCCCTCGGCGACCGCGCCTGCCTCGCCCTGGCCACGCGGCTCGAACTGCTCGCAGTCATCGCCGATCAGGCCTGGAGCACTCTTGAGCTGCCCGCCACCGTGCAGACCATCCGCTGACACCCCGCGGCACAGCCGTCTCACGGAACTTGTCACGCGTACACAAAAGCGGAGTAGGCCGGCCCGACCGGCCAACCAGCGGCCACCGGCGCGGAGCCGGTCCACAGTCGACAGACTATCGAGCAGGCCACGCATAGCGAGGCTAGGTTAGGTGTTCTGCGTACCAGCCTTGTGAGAATCCGGTCCTGGCGTCCCGACGCCCTCGGCTGTCAAACACTGACCAGCAGATCTCGTTCCGCAACCGCTGGTCGTCGAGTACGATCTCGCGAATCGCCTCCGGAAGCTGGTCACGCTGCCATCAGCACTCATGTCGACCTGCGGCCTCTCTCGCCTTCCGGCGCAGCAACACGTGCGGCCTTGATCGCGTAGGCGCAGCGCCAAGCTCATGCGCGGCGACGTGCGCGACGGCTCCGGCCTGGCACGCAGCGTAGGCGGCATGCGGTGAGTTGGTGGTTGGGGTGGTCTGATCGTTGCGGTGACCGGGGGCGGCTGGAAGGCGGTCCGACGCTGGCCCAGGGGTCGCGGCTTCGCCGCGGGTAGGCGTGGGGCGATTCTGGAGCGCTTGGCCGAGCAGCCAGGTTCGGTCGGTACACTTGCGGCCACGCTGCTGGCGAGCCGACCGGCCGTCTCACCGCCGCCTGCGTGACCAGTTGGAAGGCACGATCGGCACGCGACGACGGAGGAGACATGACCCAAGCGACCGATGCCACCCTGCGCAAGCAGATTGTGGTTCGTGCCCCGATCGAACGTGTCTTCGCGGTTTTCACCGAACGCCTCGGCGCCTGCACACCGCCCGAGCACAACCTGCTTGGCGCGGGCCGTACACGATGGAGTCGACAGCGACGCTGGCCGTACGCTGTATCTACGCCGTTTCCTCGATCTGGTCGGGGGATCTGACGCGTGGCGGACCTCAGCGATCTGGCGACGGCTGAACGTCGCGACCTGGCCGACTACCTCGACACCCTCACCGAAGAGCAGTGGGAGCAGCCGTCGCTGTGTCCCGGATGGACGGTGCGGGACGTCGTAGGACACCTGCCTAGCTACGACGAACTCGGCTGGCCTGCGGTGCTGGTGCTGTTCGTCAGATCGGGGTTCTCGCTGGCCCGTTGTAACCAGGTCGGCGTCGAGCACAGCCGGCGGCTCAGCACCGAACAACTGGTGGCGAGGCTGCGCACCCACGCGGTCCCCCGCGGTGTTACAGCGATGTTCGGCAGCGCCATCGCGCTCACCGACGGAGTGATCCATCATCAGGACATCCGTCGGGCACTCCGCCACCCACGGACGGTGCCCGAGGGGCGACTGGTCGCGGCGCTGAAGTTCGCACCCCGAGCGCGGGCGCTGCCGGCTCCGGCGAACGTCCGCGACCTCCGACTGGTCGCGACCGACGTCGACTGGACCCACGGAACCGGCCAGGAGGTGAGCGGTCCGGGGGAGGCACTCCTGGTCACCCTCGCGGGGCGGCGGCAGGGACTGGCGGATCTCAGCGGCCCCGGTCTTGCCACACTGGCAGAGCGGGTAGCCGGCGCCAGCGGCGGCTACCCGCTGCAGGGACCCTGAGCGAACATGATCAACAGCAGGTGCTGGCTGGTTCAGGAATCCCGCGACTTGCAGGTTCTGTGACCCGGGGATTCTCACATACCCGTTCGCATTGACTCTCGCTGAACGGGGGCTATGTGTACGGGCTCCACTGGTGGTGTCGGAATGGGTTGCGCGCATCATTGTACGGAGTGTCGGTTTCGCTGCGGCGGTGGCGCTTGCCGGTGAAGGCGTCCCAGGACCGTTCTGGGTGGGGCAGCTTCTTGCGGCGGCAGAACTGTCCAAGTCCGGTTCGGCGGCGCACCTGCAGAGACTCGCGGGCTTCATCCATCGTGACCCACAATGGCGAGTTGCGCCCTGCTGGCTGAAGTGCCCGGATCATTCTCGTAGTGCGGAGTGCAGGACGCCGCTGCGTTTCGGGGTGGCGATGACCGAGGACGTCCGCACCGACGTGACGTGTCAGGACTACGCCGACCCGGTGACGAACGTGTGCAGCGTGGCCACGTCGGGCAGCGTGATGTCCGCGACGAGATGGTCGCTACCGGTGGTCGCGGCCGCGTAGCGCACGTAGCGGGAGCCGATCACCTCCGAGCCCACCGTGTCGATGTGGTCGGGGCGCGTGCGCAGCGCCAGGTCACCTCGACGGGGAGCCCGAGCACGCGGGCAAGCCTGCGCTGTTCTTGTGGTGCTCCGTCGGGGTGCTGCTGATCACGCCGGCGCTGGCCGCGGTCGAGCACCTCTGGTCCCGGCGCCGCACGACCGGGGAGGTGTCGGAATGACCGTCACGCTGGTCATCGCCGTGGTCGGCATCGTGATACTCGGTGCGATCGGGTTCCTCGCCAAGCGGGGCCGGACTGTCGACGTGGCCGAGTGGACCGTCGGCGGGCGCAACTTCGGCGGCGTCACGACCTGGTTCCTGCAGGCGGGCGAGATCTTCACGACCTTCACCTTCCTCGCGGTCGCCGGACTGGCATGCATCGGCGACGTATGCGATCCTCTACATCCCGCTGGCCTTCATCAGCCCGCGGGTGTGGCGTCTTGGCAAGCGGCACGGCTACCTGACCCAGGCGGACTACTTCACCGAGCGCGAGCTGGCCCGGGCGCGGGAGGTCTCGGCGCGCGAGGTCGTCGGCGCCCACCTCGACCGGATCGAGGCGCTCACCCGGCCGTGAACGCGGTCGTCACGCTCACCCCGGAACGGGCGCTCGCCGCGTCGGCC
>JBOHEL010000408.1:0-4762 GCA_050700995.1 Sciscionella sp.
AGTGGGAGCAGGCCGTCACCGAGATGACCGCGGAGGACGACGAGATCGCCGAGTACGTGGCGTCGCTGGAGCAGCGCGGCGACGCCGAAATCGATATGCACGAGGCACTGGGCAAGATCGACGGCGACGCGCTGGCCGCCGAATTCGAGCGCTATTTACGACGCCGCCGCCCGGGCTTCGGGCGTTAGTTGCTCAACGGAATCGGGTGCGGGAAGGCCATGTGGCCGTCAGGGGCTGCGCTGCGGCGCGCCAACCAGGTGCTGATCCGCGATGAATGGCGAGGATTCCCGGTGAGCGCTGCGCCGACGTAGCGGTTGCGAGCGCAGTGAGCTAGGCGAGCCGCAGCGCGGCGCGGCGTAACCGGCGCTGCCACACTGACTCGGGCAGAAACCGGCGGGCGGTGGTACGGCCGGCCTTCTGCTTTTCTTCGGCGACTGGACGCCGAAGCGTCTCGTATTCCGCCAACGCCCGCCGATGGAGGGCGCGTGCTGCTGTCGATCGGCCAGTAGATAAGCACAGGCGACCGGACGCACCTTGACGGCGAGCACGGAGACGGCGTGACAGCGTCCCCCATCACAACAAGCTCGCCCAGCGGCGAACAAAGGCCGACGTCAGCGGCGGTATGCCGCAGAGCTCAGCCGGATTGCTCAGCGCGGAATCGGGCGGTAGCCGAATCTCGAATTGCGGCTCATGACGGGATCTGCAGGTATAGATCAGGGTTGTCGGCAGGTTGCACTGCTGGCATGGTGGCCCCGGCATTCTTTAGCTGGCCGATCCTCGGGCGACCAGGATGCCGCTCGCTTGTAAGCTGCTGCACAACAGTGTTGTGAGGCACCACATTTACGTAATCGCGTCGTCTGCGTATTGCCTTGGGCTGCAACTGGTTTCACTGCTTCCCGTACTCCTCCTCCGCCGCCGCCGCGACCGCCGCGGCCACCCACCACCCAAGAAAGTGGCTCTTCGTAAATGAGAGTGCACCGGTGGTCGGAGTTATGCCGGCGAGAGGGTTCGTGTCGTTTCGGTGAGGTGGGTGGGTGAGGTGGGTCATGGGTTACACATGAGTCGCGTCATCGGTTACAAGATTTCCCCGGCCAGCGGCCGGGGATTTTTGTTTGGTTGCGCCAGTAGTTTCGGTCGGGGTCGATGTGATGGCTGCTGAGTAGTTGGTGGTGGTTTTTGCTGATGACGGTGACGGTGGTGGCGGTCACGAGGATCAGTACGGGGGTGTGGGCATGGGTGCGGCCGATGCCGAGGTGGTGTAGGCGGCTGCCGTGGCGCAGGGTGAGTTTGCCGAATTGGTCGACGGTGTCGTGGCGGATGCGGAAGTGGGTTGTGGGAGCGTCGGCGGGGGCAGCTTTGGGTAGTGCGGTGTAGGCCTGGGCGGGTGTGCGCCGTTCGGCTAGGGCGCGGTGGGGTCGGGCGGTGTTGTAGTGCGCTCGGAAGGTGTCGAGCAGGGCTTGGAGTTGGTTGAGGTCGGTGGGGTGGGGTCGTGGGGTCAGCCAGCGTTTGAGGGTTTGCTGGAAGCGTTCGATTTTGCCTTGGGTTTGGGGGTGGTCGGGGTGACCGTTTTTCTGGATGATGCCCAGGCTGGCCAGTAGGCGTTCGAAGTCGTTGTGGCCGTGGGTGAATCGTGAGGTATAGACCGATCCGTTGTCGGTCAATGTGGATGCGGGCAGGCCGTAGGTGGTGGCGGTGTCGGTGAAGCTGGCCACGATGTCGGGGCCGCTGACTCGGCGGTAAGCGGTGCAGTAGAACAGGTATCGGGAGTGGTCGTCGAGCCAGTTGAGGATCTCGACATCGGTGCCATCGGCCAGGGTCCAGTGGGTGAAGTCGGATTGCCAGCATTGGTTGGGTTGGGCGGCCTCAAAGCGGATGTAGGAGCTTTTCGGTCGTTTGCGTGGTTGCGGGGTGATCAGGCCGTGATGGTAAAGGATACGTCGAATCGTTGAGGTTGAGGACACGCGCAGTCTTTGCTGGGCCAGGTGCCATTGCAGGGTGACCGGGCCGGCGTCGAGGCCGTCGGCGACGAGCTGTTCGCGCAGTGTGACCACCGTGGCGATCACCTCGTCGCTGACCGCTCGGGGGTTGCTGGCGGGGCGCCGTGAGCGTGGATCAACCGACTCCAGACCGCTTTGGCGGAAGCGGGTCAGCAGGCGGTAGATGCGTTGCCGGGACAAGCCATAGACCCGCGCTGCCTCGGTGACTGTCGACCGCTGACGACTTCGAGGACAACCACCCGTGCCTTGGACATGAGCCACGAATGTCAGGATCTTTGTCGAACTTTGTCGAAATCCCAGGTCCACCTGTTGGCATAGAAGTACGATTTGCTCGTCTCGACTAGACGGTCTGGAGAACGAATGAGCAGCAATCCGTTCGACGACGACAATGGCAGCTTTTTCGTCTTGGTCAACGACGAGGAGCAACACAGCTTGTGGCCGGCCTTCGCCGACGTTCCAGCCGGCTGGCGGGTAGTTTACGGCGAAGCGGACCGCGCTGCGTGTCTGGACTACATCGAACAGAACTGGACCGATATACGGCCGAATAGTCTGCGCGAGAGGTTGGCAGAGGGTCGCGATTCTGAGATGTAAACCGTGTCGGGTTGAAGCGTCCGGAAACCGGACCGCATCATCGGTTGCCACACGCCCGGGCGAGTACGTCCAGAGTCAGGGACGCTACGTGCTGGTCATCACGGCGGTGAGGCGATCTCCCGGAACGGGACGCTGCCTCATGCGGCTCACCCGTGTTGAGGCCCCAGGAGCCGCGTGAGCCGCTCTGAGGAATCAATCCGAAACATCTGACCGTTCGCAGCGCAGCTCATTCGACCGGGCGCGGTCTCTGCCAGCAGGATGGGAAACGCGGGTCGACGGCCACGAGTTCGTCGGGCTCGGGCGCCCGTCGCGGCGCGCCGCGCGGCACCTTCTGCAGGCAGACAGCACTCAGTCGGCGCATGTGCGCCTCGACCTGTCGCTGCTGCGTCTCGCGCAAGCTCAGCTTGATGAGGATCCATCGGTGCCCGGCGCTCGCGAGCTCGTGCGCCGCCGCGCCGCTCGGCGCCAGGTGCTAGTCGATCGTGTAGCCGGAGTCGGGGTTCTCCATCGCGTCCCACGCGATTTCGAACGGCCATTTGTGGAGTAAACGATGTCCCGAGACAGCTGTGAACGATGTCGTGAACTCAGACACCGCCCGCCCTACCTTCAAAGGCCGTTCAGGGGTTTTACGGGCCGGCCGAACCAGAGTCAGTTGCTCTCTTTGGCGCACAACAGTGAGTGCGTGACGCCAGTGTCCTCGAAACGGAATTCGTGCGCGGGACGCCGCAGAGGCTCGATGGTGGTATCCGCGTGCACGATGACTCCTCCACCGGAGGGGATTCCGAGCCCGGTGACCGCTCCCTCCAGCAAACGAACTGTGCGCGACAGCCGCGCCCACTCGGCTCGCTCGTCGTGCGTGTCGATGACCACGGGGACGAGCTTGAACACATCGAGCAGCTCGGTCGCGGGGGATTCCGGTGTCTCGACGATTCCATAGCGTCCGAGCTGGACCGCGCCGGCTGAAATGCCCACCAGGACCGCCCCTTGAGCGTACCTGCCCAGGATCACATCCTTCATGCCGGTTGTTTCGAACGTGTTCCAGCCGAGACGCACATCACCGCCCGCGAAAACGATCAACTGGGCACGCTCCAGGAAGGCGCGGTCGTCTGGGCCGAACGACGAATCGATCATGCGACGGTCCGTGATTGCAAGCGCATCGACCGCCGCCTCGAAGATCCCGTAGTACTCCGGACGATTCCCATTGGAGGCACCGATGTAGGCCGCGCTGAGTGGTGTGCCCCGAGCCAATCCATCGAGGGCCGCCTCGAGGAGCAGTCGGTCCTGCCGCTTCCAGAACAGCAGCTGACTGTCCGCCAGCAGATAGAGCGGTTGGAGTTGTGGCGCCGTCTCAGTCAACGCACACCGTCAGACGCCGGCCCGCCGGCGTGAGAGCCGCCCGAATTCGCTCGCCTGCCTCCAGGGTCTCGAAAGCCTCGCGCCATTCTCTTGTTCGACGGTTGTCGGCTCGGTCGCGGTCGTCGGTCTTCGCAATGGAACGGCTCACTGAACCGGAGTGAACTCGAGGTGCAATTCCTTGAGGCGCCTGAACAGAAAGGTGCGGTCCCATTTGAGCCGACGAGCGCCTGCCGGACCGTGCTCGGCCTCTGAAAGCCGAATGTCGGCCATCCGGTCAAGGATTCGTTCCAAGCTCACCCGCACTTCGGCGCGTGCAATCGGGGCGCCCGGACAAGTGTGAACACCACGGCCGAATGCCGTGTGTTGCAATATGTTTGGGCGGCCGAGGCGGAATTCGTTGGGCTCCTCGAACCGTCGTGGATCGCGGTTTGCCGCACCGTTCATCACGAGTACGCTGGTACCGGCTTGCACATCGACGTCGCCGATCCTGGTGGTGCGCCGCGCCATGCGGAAATTCGATTTGATTGGGCTTTCGATGCGCAGCATCTCCTCGATAAAGGCGGGGATCTTTGAGTTGTCCTCGCGCAGCTGCTCTTGCAAGTCCGGTCGCTCCGCCAGCATTAGCATCGCGAGACTCAGCAGGTCGATCGTCGTGCCGTGGCCGGCGGCGAACATGAAGGTGGCAACGCGAGCAACGTCAATCGCGTCGGGTGTCGTGCCGTCGGGAAACGTTGCCAGCGCAAGCTCGGTGAGGACGTCGTCGCGCGGATTGCGCCGCCGATCCTCGATGTACTCGACGAACCACTCCTCTTTCACCC
>JBOHEL010000409.1:0-4730 GCA_050700995.1 Sciscionella sp.
AACTCCTACACCGAGAAGATGACTTTCACCAGTTTCGGACTCGATGACCTCGGCGCCCGCTGTGGCCACTGACCGCAGGTGCGGTGCGACGCGCCGAGGTGGGCGCGGTCATCGTGTGACGGGTGCCATCCGGGAGGGTGATCAGGCCCAGCTCCTGGGCATTGGGTAATCCTTCCCAGTCGCCATCGCTTGAGACGGACACCGCAGCGGCACCAGTGGCGGTCGTCATGTGCTGTTGATCGTCCGATTCATCGAGCCGTGCGGCGAGATACCCGGCGACGCAGCCGACACTCACGACCACGTCAGCGGCGAACTCCGCGGTCGCCTTGGCGAAGGCGTCGGGGCTGCCCGGGTCGGTACCGTCACCTCAAGGCAACGCACACCTACCTCGACCAGCACCCGCATCACCTCGAACAGGGGTGTGGGGCGCCGGCGCGCAGGATGGCCACGAGGTGTGCTCGACAAGGGCGTCGCGCAGCGGATCGGCGGTCACAAACGGTTCACCTCAGGAAGCACCGCAAGCGCGCCTCCGTCGACGGTGAGACAGGTGCCATTGACGTAAGACGCGTCGTCGCTGGCCAGGAACCGCACAACGGTCGCGATTTCTTCGGGCCGGCACAGGCGCTGCAGCGGGTAGGCCGCCAGCAAGTGCTGCGTATCAGTCCCGTCGCGCCAGCGGGCCTGGTTGCGGGGGATGGCGACGAAACCGGGCTCGACCACGTTGCAGCGGATTCCCTCCGGGCCCCACTCGGTGGCGATGGCCCTGGCGAGGGCGGGCAAGGCGGCTTTGGTCGCGGCGTAGGCGGCTTGGCCAGGCACGGCGCCGTGGGCGTGTACCGAGCCGATGAGCACCACGGAGGCCGGGACGCGGCCGCCCGCGCGCAACCGGACCGCCGCCTGCCATGCCGAGACCAGCCCGGCGTCGAGCACGCGATGCCAGTCCGCAGCGCTGAGTTCGGCCAGCGGTGCGCGAGCGTCGGCGAGTATCGCGTGCACCAGCACGCCAGGCGGTGTGGGGCAGGCCGCGAACGCGGTGTCGAGTAGGGCGGGATCAGTGACGTCGCCGGTCACCGGTATGACCTCGGCCAGTCCGGCGACGGCTGGGTCGTGGTCGACGGCGACTACCGGATGGCCGCGCGCGAGCAGGGATTGCACGCATGCCCGGCCGATCCCGCCTGCGGCGCCGAGCACCACACCGGCCGGGATGTCGTCAGGCGACTCGGGCGCCATGGGTATCCCCTTCGAGGTTGGGCGCCAGGCCGATGCCCAGCCCGGGGCCAGGTGCCAGGTGCAGCAGCCCGTCATGGACCCGTTCGGCCGGGGCGATGTAGCCGGGCCGCGCGGGCATCTCGCCGAACATGATCTCCAGTGGCCATCCCTCGGGGAGCAGTGCGGTGATCTGCCCGCTGGCGGCGGTGGCCACCGGTCCGCTCGGATTGTGCAGCGTGACCGCTGCGCCGTGGTCGAGCGCGGTGCGGGCCAGCAGCAGCGCCGCTTCAGGACCGCCTGCGTGTGTAATGTCGGGCATGGCCACATCAAGTACCCCGGCGCGCAACGCAGGCAGCAAGGTGGCGGGTTCGGCGACGAATTCACCCCCCGCGAGCGGACAACCGACGGTCTCGCGCACCCGGGTCAGCATGTCGATCTCATGCAGTTGTGCGGCATCCTCCAGCCACGCCAGGTTCAACGCGGCCAGCCCCTTGACTGCCGCGCGCAGCTGTACCGCGTCGAGTTGGTGGTGGACGTCCACCATCAACGCGCCGTCGGGACCGAGCGCGGATCGGACCGCCGCGGCGATCCGAAGGCCCGTCTCTACCCGCTCGCCATGGGGCAGTCCGTCGAACGGCGCGCATTTCAGCGCGGTGAAACCGCCATGGCGCGCCAGGGTTGCGAGCCGGGCAGCGGCTTCGGGGGTGCGCTCGGTCATCGCCCGGTTGATGTTGGCGTAAACAGGAACGGTGTGCCTGCTGTAGTCGCCGGGACTGTCTGAGAGGTACGCGGCCATGCTCACGCCTGCCCGGCGGGCGGCGAGATCGACCAATGCGGTGGACACCCCGCCCATGGCGGTGTGGCGGCGTAACCGCTCGGCGGCGCTGCGGGCGTGGGCCGCCCACTGCCGGCCAGGTCCTGCGATCCACGCTTGGGCTTCCGCGACACCGTGACCTTGTATCTCACCAGCGAGCGGTCTCACCAGGCGCAACGCCTGTTCCATCTGGCATATACCGGAGAGTTCTCCCAGCCCAGTTGCGCCATCGCAGTGCACCTGCACGGTCAGCCACGTGGTACGCGGGGTCACGACGGCGGCACGCAGGGCTATCTGTTCGATTTTCACGGATCCTCTACCCACCTTCCCTCTCACGCGAACGACTCGAATCGAAGCGGGTCAGCCACATAGGCGCCGAGCACGACTGCCGCCGACGAACTCACCAACAAGTCGGCCCCCAGTCCGGTGGCCACCACCTGGCGGGGGTCCCAGCCGGGACGTGGCTGTTCGAGCAGCGCTTCACGCACCGCCGTCAGGTGCTCGGGTACCGCGAGGACGCCACCCGCGAGCACAACCAAGTCCGGGTCCAACAGATCGACCAGCATCGTCACCGCGTGGCCCACCAGCCGGGCGCGCTCGCGCAACACCGCGTCGGCCTCCTGGTCGCGGGCACGCGCACGGTCGACCAACTCGCTGAGGCCGTCGGCCTCTCCGATGACACCGCGCCGTCGCGCCACGGTAAGCACCGCCTTGTCTGTCGCGGAGTCATGCAGGCAACCGCCGGGCAGGGACAGGTGTTCGATCCGCCCGGCCGCCGACCGCATGCCCCGATGGACGCGACGATCGACGGTGAACGCGGCATCGACGACGTTGCCAACGAACAACTGCACTGTGGAGGTGGCTTGCTGGGCGCACCCGAACCACAATTCGGCACCGGCCTGCGCGCGTACGCTCGACTCCACCAGAACCGGCAGCTCCAGCCGCTGTCCCAGCAGCTCGCGGAGGCGCACGTCGCGCCAGCCCAGCGCTTCGTTCGTCACGACCGTACCCGGCTCGCTGTCCACCCAACCGCCGGTTGTGGCGCCGATGCCGAGCACAGGAGCGTCGGTGTCGGCCACCAGCTTCTCGATGATCCGGGCGGCTTGGGCGATCAACGTTTCTGGTCGGGCAGGGCGCCGTGTTCGCACCGCGACCGAACGCACGGTGCCAGCTAGGTCCACCAGACCCACGGTGGTGCGCTGCATTCCCAGATGCAGGCCCACCGCGAGCCGTGCGGTCGGATCCACGGCCAGTGGCACGCGCGGCCTGCCGCCGCCACCAGCCTGTGGCCGCTGCTCCATCAGCACTCCGGCTGACACGACCGGGCCGACGATCCTGCTGACGGTGGCCTGTGAAAGTCCGAGCCTTGCAGCCACCTCGGCCCGTGACAGCGGACCGCTGGTCAGCACCTGCTGCAGCACCGCAGCGGTGTTGTGTCGGCGTACGGCCAGCGGCTGGGCCGGGGGCTTTGTCGCGTTCATCCGCTGTCACTCCCGTCCCGAGGTTTGGTCGAGCACGCGCTGGCATCCCCCAGGTCGCGCCTCGTGGTGTGGCAGAACGGTGCCGAGCACGATCAGCGCCTACCAGGTAAGCACTCGCATAGAGAACAGTCCCTTGAGCCCGAACGAGCCCAACATGCGTTCTCCAACCCAACATAATTTGCGTGCTGAAAGTAAAAAACAGGCGGACGGCTTCAGTCAAGGGACCTGACGACTGAATCGATCCTCCTGCTTGACCACTACCGACTCGGTCAGCCCGTCGACACCCAGTTCCTGGTCGGTCAGCGTTGACCTTCGACAGGTACGGGGACCTGCGATCGGCGCGACGATGGAGTTGGACGCGATGCCCCAGGCGCTACTGATGACCACCGACGACCCCGGCCCACGGCTGGAACTCGTCCGCGACGGCGCACCACGGACTCACCACCGAGGCTGGCGTCCATTCCCGAAACGCGCAGGAAGGACCCGGCCGCCATGACCCTCTGTGTCAAGATCGCACTCGACGATGCCGTGGTATCTACAGTGGACCTTCACGACTGAGGGCTCGCTGGTCCGAGACGCTATTTTCATCAATGCCGTATTGCTGCCAACATAAGGAGACGCCGTGATGTCGTCGGCATCTATTGCCGGTTCCGCCACGGCCCGCCCGGCGATGCGGCGTGAAATCGGCAAGCTCGGCCTGCTGTTCGTGGGAGTCGGCGCGATCATCGGCTCCGGCTGGCTGTTCGGTGCCTCGGCTGCCGCGCAGCTCGCCGGGCCATCGGCACTGCTGTCGTGGGTCATCGGCGCGGTGATGGTCGGCCTTGTCGGCCTCGTCTACGCCGAACTGGGCACGATGTTCCCGCTCTCCGGGGCCGTGGTGCGGTTCCCGCACTTCACGCACGGCGCGCTGACCAGCTTCAGCGTCGGGTGGGTATCCTGGCTGGTCGCGGTGAGCCTCGGTCCCATCGAGGTCGAGGCGGTGCTGCAGTACGCCACCAACTACCTGCCGTTCCTCACCAAGGCAGCAGGCGGCACACCGGTGCTCACTGCGGCGGGCTACGGCGTGGCGGCTGCGCTGCTGCTGCTTTTCAGCCTGATTACTAAGAGGCTCCGGCAGTTGAGGGTTATTTGAGGCGGCGGGTGGTGGGGCGGGTGTCCCATCGGTGGGTGTGGCGGGCGGCCTGGATGAGGCAACGGACGGTGACGAAGGCTGCGGCGAGGTGGAG
>JBOHEL010000410.1:0-4730 GCA_050700995.1 Sciscionella sp.
GGGGATGCCACTGCCCTGACCGGCGCTGCCTTGCCCATTGCCGACCTGCCCAGCCGCAGCGCTTGCCACCGACCTCGAACCGACCGAGGACGGTTCGAGTTTTTTGTGGGTCGGCGTGCCGCCGTCAAAACCGGCCGCGATCACCGTCACCCTGACCTCGTCGCCGAGCGAGTCGTCGATCACGGTGCCGAAGATGATATTGGCTTCCGGATGTGCGGCCTCCTGCACCAGCGAGGCCGATTCGTTGATCTCGAACAGCCCGAGATCCGAGCCCCCCGCGATCGCCAGCAGCACGCCGTGCGCACCGTCCATGGAGGCCTCAAGCAGTGGCGAATTGATCGCCTTCTCCGCCGCCTGCACCGCCCTGCCCTCTCCGCGCGAGGAACCGATACCCATCAGCGCACTGCCCGCACCCGACATCACGCTCTTCACGTCGGCGAAGTCAAGGTTGATCAACCCTGGCGTGGTGATCAGGTCGGTGATGCCCTGCACACCGGAGAGCAGCACCTCATCCGCGGAGCGGAAGGCATCCATCAGGCTGACGCCGACATCACCGAGTTGCAGCAAGCGGTCGTTCGGGATCACGATGAGGGTGTCGCACTCATTGCGCAGATCGGTGATCCCGTTGTCGGCCTGGGTGGCGCGACGCTTGCCCTCGAAAGCGAACGGACGGGTCACCACGCCGATGGTCAGCGCGCCGAGCTTACGAGAGATACTGGCCACCACGGGGGCGCCACCGGTACCAGTGCCACCGCCCTCACCCGCAGTCACGAACACCATGTCAGCGCCCTTGATAACCTCTTCGATCTCCTCCCTGTGGTCCTCGGCCGCGCGCTGCCCGACCTCCGGGTTCGCTCCAGCACCGAGACCACGGGTGAGCTCCCGCCCGATGTCGAGCTTGACGTCGGCGTCGGACATCAACAGCGCCTGCGCGTCGGTGTTGATCGCGATGAACTCAACGCCCTTGAGGCCGACCTCGATCATGCGGTTCACGGCATTCACGCCACCGCCACCGATGCCGACGACCTTGATCACCGCGAGGTAGTTGTGCGGGGGTGTCATAGTGGCCGCCCTCCTGATCGTGGATCTGCGCCTGGGGCCAAACCCTGAACCTTTACTTTAGGCTTAGCGTTATGTCAACCCCGTATGTCCAGAGCGACGCTAGGCAAGGCATCTAGCCGGGTAAAGCAGCCACGCCGTACACCGAGGAACGGGATTTCTCACACGCCGCGAGTTTCACTCCCCAGTCATGCCGTCGGCGTTCTCGCCCAATACCGACAGTTCGCGAGCGACTTCAGGACACTCCTGGCAGATCGGGGGACGACACGTCGTACACCTTGCCCGGCCGTGTCAGCAGTACTTTCAACACCGCGGCCTTGCGATCGGAGTCCTGCGCGGTCCCCCACTTCACCTGCTTGCCGCCCGCGAGGGTGAACCGCGCATCGCCGCTGGGTGAGGAGGTGATCTTGGTGACCTTCGCGAGTAACCGCCGCGGCAGCGCCGCCAGCACGCTCGTGACGGACCTGGTGGCGTGGTCCTCCGGCGACACCTTGGGGAGATCCATCACCGGCAGCCCGGTTGGCGCCGTGGCGACCTTCAGGTACGGCACACCGCGCCCGTCGACAAGGTGCCAGCCGTCCCCGGCCTTGAACACCGCGATGGGTGTGCGTTCCGTGATCTCGATGTCCACTTCGGACGGCCACGATCTGATCACCCGTACGGACGCCACCGGCAGCAGCTGCGCGACCCTATGCCGCACCGCGGTGGTATTCACCCGTACCAGCGGCGTGCCCTGCGAGATCCCCGCAGCAGTCCGTACCTGGTCGGCCGAGAGCACGTGGACCCCGGCGACATGCACCGATCGCACCCCGAGCACCGGTGTGAACAGCAGTACCGCGATCACCGCGACAACGGCAAGGAGCCCGCCTGCCACGGTCCAGCGCCGCCGTAACGCCTGCCTCCTGGTAGGCCGCCTCGGCGCCGCGAGCCGCGATCGCGAGCCGGGACCGCGGCTCGCGGCGCTGTCCCTACCTGCCCCACGGCCCCTGCCTGCCTTGCCGCTCCTGGTCTCCGCGCGCTCCGCGGCAGCGCGCCGCTCGGCGGCCCGCGCGGCCCTGCGTTCCGGATCGCGGGTCGGTGACCCTCGGCGCTCACCCGCCTTCCGGGTCGCCGACGGCTTCACGACTCCTGCCCTGCCCTGTCGGCAACGGTGTTGTCGAGCGCGGCGAGGATCTCCGGCCCGAGCATCGTGACGTCGCCTGCCCCCATCGTCAGTACCAGGTCCCCTTCGGCGGCCAGCCCGGCCACCAGCTCAGGGACCCGGTCGAAGGACGGCTCGTAGTGCACCTGCTCCGGCGGCAATGCGACCCGTTGCGCTATCAACGCTCCGCTCACCCCAGCGACCGGTTCCTCTCTCGCCCCGAAGACATCCAGCACCACGACCTCGTCGGCCAGCCCGAGGGCACGCCCGAACTCAGCGGCGAAATCCCGGGTGCGCGAGTACAGGTGCGGCTGGAACACCACGACCAACCGTCCGCCTCCGGTGACGAGCCTTGTCGCCTTCAGCTGGGCGGTGACCTTGGTCGGGTTGTGCGCGTAGTCGTCATAAACCCGGATGCCGCCGGAACGGCCCCGGAACTCGAAACGCCGCCGCACGCCGCCGAAACCTGCGAGCCCTTCCAGCAGCGGTGGCAATTCCGCACCGAGCTCAAGGCCTGCCAGCAATGCGCCCGCGGCGTTGAGCGCCATATGCTCGCCAGGCACGGCCACCCGCAGCAGCTCACTGCCCTCGCCGAGGTCGACCGTCAGCTCGCCACCACCGGAACGTTCGTCACTGGTACCACCCGTGGGCCGGAAGTCGCGCAGCACCGCGTCCTGCTCGTTGATCGCCGTGAACCCGTAACGACGCACCCGCACCCCTGCCGCCTCGGCCCGATCGGCCAGCGCCGCCGAGCCGGGATCATCGGCGCAGGCGATCAGCGCGCCGTCGGGTGTGATCCGGCGAACGAACGCGTCGAACACCGCCACATACGCCGCCACCGTCCCGTGGTGGTCCAAGTGGTCGGCCTCCACGTTCGTCACCACCGCGACATCCGGCGCGAACGCCAGGAACGATCCGTCGCTCTCATCTGCCTCCGCGACGAAGAGACCGCCGGTGCCGTGGTGCGCGTTGGCACCGGATTCGTTGAGGTCACCACCGATCGCGAAGGAGGGATTCAAGCCGCAGTGCTGCAACGCGACGGTCAGCATCGAGGTGGTCGACGTTTTGCCGTGAGTGCCTGCCACGCAGGCAACCTGATGATCGACCATCAGGTCGGCAAGCGCCTCGGATCGGTGCACCACCAGGATGCCGCGGCGGCGCGCCTCGACAAGTTCGATATTGTCCCGCTTGATCGCACTCGACACCACAACCGCGGTTGGCGGCCCGCCGAGCAGGTCGAGGTTCGCCACATCCTGGCCGAGCGCGATCCTGGCGCCCTGCGCCCGCAGTGCGAGCACCGCGCGCGACTCCTTGACGTCGGACCCGGATACCTCGCAGCCCCGCGCGAGCAGGATCCGCGCGATTCCGCTCATACCCGCACCACCGATGCCGATCAGATGGGTCCTGGCCAACACCCCGCTCATGTTCCCTCCCTAGCGGTGCTGAAAGTGGCTCTTGTTCCCTTCAGCGACAGAAAGGCCACGTTCAGCACCGCCATGTACACAAGAGCCACTTTCAGCATCAACGCACCGCCTCAAGGGCCATGGTGGCGAGTACCTCGTCGGCGTTAGGATGGGCGCGCTGCGAGGCGCGGCCGCTCATCGCCGCCAGCCTGCCAGGTTCGGTGAGTATCGGTATCACTTCGGCGGCCACTCTCGCCGCGGTCAGTTCGGCGTCGGGAACCAGGACCGCGCCGCCGCCGTCCACCAGCGTACGGGCGTTGAGGGCCTGCTCGCCGTTGCCGTGCGGCAGCGGCACGAACACCGCGGGCAGACCGAGCACGGACACCTCGGCCACCGTGATCGCACCGGAACGGCAGAGCACCGCGTCGGCGGCGGCGTAGGCAAGGTCCATCCGCTGCAGGTACGGCACCGCGACATAGTGCGGCGCACCACGGATCTCCTGCACGGCAACCGTGTTCTTCGGGCCGTGCGCGTGCAGCACGCCGATCCCGGCGTCGCCGAGCGCTCCGGCCGCCGAGGCCACCGCGGTGTTCACCGTGCGCGCACCCTGCGATCCGCCGAACACCAGCAACGTCGGTGCATCGGGGTCAAGGCCGAAATGCTCCCTGGCCTTCGCCCGCGACGCGGCGCGGTCGAGCATGGTGATGGAGCGCCGCAACGGGATCCCGATCACCTCGGCCTTCGGCAGCGCGGTGCCTTCCACCGCGACCGCCACCCGTTGCGCGAACCGTGCGCCCACCTTGTTCGCCAGGCCGGCGCGGGCATTCGAATCGTGCACCACGATGGGCACCCTGCCGCGTGCCGCGAGATAGGCAGGCAGCGCGACATAGCCGCCGAACCCGACGAGGACGTCGGCGCCCACCCTGTCGAGCACGGCCCTGGTGCGGCGCACCGCGTCCAGCACCCGTAGCGGCAACCGCAACAGCTCGGGCGTCGCCTTACGCGGCAACGGCACCGGCGGAATCAGCTCAAGCTGGTAGCCGCGCTCGGGTACCAGCCTGCTCTCCAGCCCCCGTTCGGTGCCCAGCGCCACGATGCGCGCCTCCGGCCGCAGCCTGCGCACGGCG
>JBOHEL010000411.1:0-4712 GCA_050700995.1 Sciscionella sp.
GCTCGGTGTGCTCCCGCTGCGGTTTGCCCGCCGTCAGCTCGGTCGCCAGGAAGACCGTGCCGCGCTGGCTGCTCATGCCTGGTGCCACGTCCAACCGCCCAAGCTCGACCATATGGCCCGCCCGCAGACCCGTCTCCTCCACCAGCTCACGCGCGGCCAGATCCAGCGGTTCGGTGTCGGCGCGGTCGGGCGCCGTGCCCTGCGGGAACTCCCAGCGGCGCGCGCCAACCGGATACCGGTACTGCTCCACCAGATGCAGCAGGTCCCCGTCGGCCGGGATGATCAGCGCATAATCGGGCTTGTCGATCACCCCGTAGATACCGTCTGTGCCGTCGTCACGGCGGATCGCATCCTCGCGCACCGTCATCCAGGGGTTGGCGTACACCTCACGGCTGCCCACTCTCCGCATCGATACCACCGTCTCCTACCCTTGCCGGGTGCGTCTCGTGATCGCTCGCTGCCAGGTGGACTATGCCGGACGGCTGACCGCGCATCTGCCCATGGCGCGGCGGTTGCTGCTCATCAAGGCGGACGGGTCGGTGTCGGTGCACTCCGACGACCGTGCGTACAAGCCGCTGAACTGGATGAGCCCGCCTTGCTGGCTTGCCGAAGACGGCGGAACGTGGACCGTCGCCAACAAAGCAGGCGAGAAGCTCGTGATCACCATCGAGGAGCTGCTGCACGATTCGCGGCATGAGCTCGGCGCGGAGCCAGGGCTGATCAAGGACGGTGTCGAGGCCCACCTGCAGGAGCTGCTCGCCGCGCACATCGGCACGCTCGGGCAGGGGTACTCGCTGGTACGCAGGGAGTACCCGACCCCGATAGGCCCGGTGGACATTCTCTGCCGCGACGCGATGGGCGCGAGCGTGGCCGTGGAGATCAAGCGGCGCGGTGAGATCGACGGCGTTGAGCAGCTCACACGCTACCTGGAACTGCTCAACCGGGACCCGCTGCTGGCGCCAGTGCATGGGGTTTTCGCCGCACAGCAGATCAAGCCGCAGGCCCGCACGCTCGCCACCGATCGCGGCATCCGCTGCGTCACGCTGGACTACGACGAGCTGCGCGGCATCGAGCCAGACGAGTTCCGTCTGTTCTGAGCCGTGGGGTCAGCTGCGTTTCCGAGCCCCGCTTTCGGTCAGGATCGCGGGGCGGTACCGTTCGTTCGCCACCGCAGTGGTGGTTGTTGTGCGAAGATGTTTAATTTAGAGAATTGGGAGGTGGGCCGGTGCATGTGCTCGCGGATGCGAACCTCCGGCTGAACGCCAGCGCGATCGACTACGTGTTGATCGCGGTGTACTTCGCCCTTGTGCTCGGCATCGGTCTCCTCGCACGCCGGTCGGTGTCATCCAGCCTCGACTTCTTCCTGTCCGGCCGCTCGATGCCGGCGTGGGTGACTGGCCTGGCGTTCATCTCGGCGAACCTTGGCGCTGTCGAGCTGTTCGGGATGACCGCCAACGGTGCGCAGTACGGCGTGCCGACGGTGCATTACTACTGGATCGGCGCCATCCCCGCGATGGTCTTCCTTGGCATCGTGCTGATGCCGTTCTACTACGGCGCCAAGGTGCGCAGCGTGCCGGAGTTCCTGCTACGTCGCTTCGGCAAATTCGCACACCTGGTGAACTCGATCAGCTTCGCGATCGCGCAGGTGCTGATCGCCGGGGTGAACCTCTACGCGCTGTCCACCGTCGTCCACCTGCTGCTCGGGTGGCCGACCTGGGTCTCCATCGTGGTCGCCGCGCTGATCGTGCTGGCCTACACCACACTTGGTGGCTTGTCTGCGGCGATCTACACCGAGGTGATGCAGTTCTTCGTGATCCTGGCGTTGCTGCTGCCGATCACCTTCGCAGGCCTGCACAAGGTCGGTGGCTGGAGCGGGCTGGTGCAGAAGGTGCAGGGCGCGAACGCGGACGCGGCGTCCGAACTGCACGCCTGGGCAGGCACCAACATCACCGGTATCGCGAACCCGGTGCTCTCGGTGCTCGGGATCGTCTTCGGTCTCGGTTTCGTACTGTCCTTCGGGTACTGGACGACGAACTTCGCCGAGGTGCAGCGCGCGCTCTCGGCCAAGAGCATGTCCGCGGCCAGGCGCACCCCGCTGATCGGCGCCTTCCCCAAGACGCTGATCGTGCTGGTGATCTTCATTCCCGGCATGCTCGCCGCGGTGATCTCCCCGGAGCTGGCCAAGTACAAGGCAAGCGGCGGCACGGCCACCAATGGCGTCGATTACAACAACGCGCTGGAACTGCTGATGCGCGACCTGCTGCCGAACGGCATGCTGGGGATCGCCATCGCCGGTCTGCTGGCCGCGTTCATGGCGGGTATGGCGGCGAACGTCAGCTCCTTCAACACGGTGTTCACCTACGACATCTGGCAGACCTACATTGTCAAACACAAGCCTGACAGGTACTACCTGAACGTCGGCCGCTGGGTGACCATCATCGGTTGCCTTGTCGCGATCCTGACCGCGTTCATCGCCGGTGGCTACAACAACATCATGGACTACCTGCAGTCGCTGTTCTCCTTCTTCAACGCGCCACTGTTCGCGACGTTTGTGCTGGGAATCTTCTGGAAGCGGATGACGCCGAGCGCCGCGGGCTGGAGCCTGATCGCGGGCACCGTCGCGGCGTTCGCGGTCGATCGGCTGGCCGCATACGGTGTGTTGCCGCTCTCCGGGCAGGGGCCGAGCTTCGTGGCAGCGATGGCGGCGTTCGTGGTGGACATCACGGTCGCGGTGGCCGTTTCCGCGGTGACGAAGCCGAGGCTGACGAGCGAGCTTGGCGGTCTGGTCTGGTCGCAGACCGACCGTTCCTCGCTCAAGCTCGTCGAAAAGAGCGAGGACGCGGGCTGGTTCCGCAAACCGTGGGTGCTCGGGTTGGGTGTGCTCATCCTCGCCACCGCGCTGAACATTGTCTTCTGGTGAGGGGTGAGCTTCGATGACCGATCGAAAAACTGAGACCCGTACCGCGGGTGCCTTTGACCTGCGTTACATCCTCGCGCTGCTGTTCATCATCTATGGCGTTGTCGTGACGATCATGGGTACTGCTGTGTCGCAGGCCGATCTCGCGAAGGCGGGAGGTTGGAACCTCAACCTCTGGACCGGGATCGCCATGATCATCGTGGCCGTGTTGTTCGCGGCATGGGCGAAGTGGCGGCCGATCAAGATCGAGGTGCCCGCGGATGACGACCTTCCCGCCGGTGCGTCGGGCGAGGACTGAGCCGCGCGAACTCGACAGGACCGCGCCGTGGCCCGGTCACCCTCGCGGGTGACCGGGCCGGGCCTCGCGAGCCCTTCGTCAGCGGCGCGCGTGGTGCGGGTAGCGCGGGTTGAACGCTTCCCGCGTCCAGTTGTCTATGAGCCGGCCTGCCCTGGCCAGGCGGGCCCGACCGCTGCCTTCTCGGCTGCTGCGGGCGGGACGGTTTGTGACGCCATCGGTGTAGGCGAACATCTTGCTCGCGTACAAGGTTCCTCCTGTAGGGATCGATTTAGATCGCTTACATACGATATGACGCGTTGATCTTCTGGATCGTTTCCGAATCGAGCCGTGACCTCCCACACGCCGACACGATTGACCTTGAGCCGCGACCCTGGGTGGCTGATGTCACCACCGCACGGCTGCGGTTCGTGGCACTATAAGCCGACGTTACTGATGGGTAATCGATGATCAGGACCCGCGCGGTGAGTAGGAGGTAGGGCCTTGGCACGCGAATTCAGCACGGTCGGAGTAATCGGTCTCGGCACGATGGGCGCCGGCATCGCGGAGGTGCTGGCACGCACCGGTCTGAAGGTTGTCGGGGTCGAGGTCGACGGCGACGGCGTGCGGCGAGGGCAAGAACACCTCGAACACTCCACGCAGCGCGCCGCCGACAAGGGCAAGCTCGACGAGCACACCCGCGCCGAACTGCTCGGCCGGATCAGCTACACCACCAAGCTTTCCGACCTCGCGGAGGCGCAACTGGTGGTTGAGGCGGTGCCGGAGAGCCTTGAGCTGAAGGTGGAAATCCTCGCCGACCTCGACGGCATCCTGGCCGAGGACGCCGTCGTCGCCTCGAACACCTCCTCGTTGTCGATCACCGAGATCGGTGTTCGCACCAACCGCCCTGGCAAGGTTGTCGGCCTGCACTTCTTCAACCCGGCGCCGGTGCTCAAGCTTGTTGAGGTGGTACGCACCGTGGTCACCGAGCCGGATGTGGTCGACGATGTGGTCGAGTTCGCCCAGCGGCTGGGCAAGGAACCGGTGGTGATCGGTGACCGCGCGGGCTTCATCGCCAATGCGCTGTTGTTCGGCTACCTCAACCACGCGGTGCGGATGTACGAGCAGCGCTACGCCACCCGCGAGGATCTCGACGCCGCCATGCGGTTCGGTTGTGGCTATCCGATGGGGCCGTTGCAGTTACTCGACCTCATCGGGCTGGACACCGCATACGAGATCCTCGACACGATGTACCACCAGTCCCGCAACCGCTTGCACGCCCCTGCTCCGCTGCTCAAGCAGATGATCACCGCAGGCTTGCTTGGCCGTAAGGCGGGGCGCGGGTTCTACAGCTACGACGCGCTGGACTCGCCGAACGTGGTAGCCGACGCGGAAGCCGAGCAGGCGGTCGTGAATGGCGCGAGAGCCCGGGATGTCAGCAAGATCGGCGTTGTCGGCACGGGGACCATGGCCACCGGCATCGTCGAGGTCTTCGCCAAGAGCGGTTACCAGGTGGTGCTG
>JBOHEL010000412.1:0-4702 GCA_050700995.1 Sciscionella sp.
GGATGCAGTACAGACCGAACAGGAGTGGCGCGTCGAGATCAAGACCACGGCCAGCAGGGTGGCGGCGCTGACAGAACAGATCAAGGCGAACCACAACTACGACATGCCGGAGATCATCGCGACGCCGATCAACGGCGGCAGCGCCGACTATCTCGGGTGGCTGGCCGAGGAAACCCGCGACCTCCCATGACTACCGATCTCGGCGCCGCTTCAGGCCCAGAGGTGGCCGTCGAGGCGTGCCGCGGCTTCATCGAGTGACCCGGAATAGGCCTGGGTGGAGAGATACTTCCAACCGCCGTCGGCCACCACGAACACCACGTCGGCCTGTTTGCCTGCCGCGACAGCCTTGTCCGCTGCGGCCAACGCGGCGTGCAGGATCGCGCCGGAGGAGATACCGGCGAAGATGCCTTCGCACTCCAGCAGCTGCCTGGTGCGGCGCAGCGCATCGTAGGAGCCGACCGAATACCTGCCGGTGAGCACGTCGGGATCGTACAGCTCGGGAACGAAGCCCTCATCGAGGTTTCGCAGCCCGTAGACCAACTCCCCGTAGCGCGGCTCTGCGGCGATGATCTGCACGTCGGGCTTCTGCTCGCGCAGGTAACGGCCAACACCGACCAGCGTGCCGGTGGTGCCGAGGCCTGCGACGAAATGCGTCACCGACGGTAGGTCTCGCAGCACCTCCGGCCCGGTACCGCGGTAGTGCGCCTCCGCGTTGGCCGGGTTGCCGTACTGGTACAGCATCACCCAGTCCGGGTTCTGCTTCGCCAGCTCCTTGGCGCGGCGCACCGCCTCGTTGGAACCGCCGGCGGCCGGGGAGAACACGATGCGCGCGCCGTAGGCCTGCAGCAGCTCACGACGCTCTTCCGACGTGTTCTCCGGCATCACGCAAACCAGACCGTAGCCTTTGAGCTTCGAGGCCATGGCAAGCGAGATACCGGTATTACCGGAGGTCGGCTCCAGGATCGTGCATCCGGGCCGCAATGTGCCGTCGGCCTCGGCCTGCTCGATCATGCGCAGTGCGGGCCGGTCCTTGATCGAACCCGTCGGGTTGCGATCCTCCAGCTTCGCCCACAGTCGAACGTCCTCGGAGGGCGACAACGTGGGCAACCCGACGAGGGGCGTGTCGCCGAGCGCATCCAGCAGCGACGCGAAGCGCGCCACCTAGCGCGACCCGCCTGCGACGGCCGGCAGGATGGTGAGGTTGTCCCCGTCCGCGACCGCGGCTTCGAGCCCGCCGGAGAACCGGACGTCCTCGTCATTGACGTAGACATTCACGAAGCGGTGCAGCTTGCCTTCCTTGACAAGGCGAGCCTTCAGCCCGCCGTGGTTGGCCTCGAGATCCTCGATGACCTCGGCCAGCGTGCTGCCCTTCGCTTCGACGGACTTCTCACCGCCGGTGTGGGTACGCAGGATGGTCGGAATCGACACGGTGACGGCCATTGAATGAACCTCCGGCTAGTGGCCTGGCTACTGCAACTTCACGACGTAAAAGGGCGCGGCACTATTCCCCGTCCACAATCTCGACGGGCTCCTCGGTGACCTTGCCCTCAATAATCCGGTAGGACCGCAACTCGTGCTGCTCCGGCTCCCTGGTGGAGATGAGCAGGTAATGAGCGTCCGGTTCCGAGGCGTAGGAGATGTCGGTTCGGCTCGGGTAGGCCTCGGTCGCGGTATGTGAGTGATAAATCACCACCGGCGCCTCGCCTGCCGCGTCCATCGCCCGCCAGACCTTCAGCTGCTCGGCGGCGTCGAACCGGTAGAACGTCGGCGAGCGTTCGGCGTTGACCATCTCGACGAACCGTTCTGGGCGATCGCTGCCGTCCGGCCCCGCGATCACGCCACAAGCCTCATCGGGATGGTCGCGGCGGGCGTGCGCGATCATCGCGTCCACCAGTTCGCGTCGAATCACCAGCATGGGGCTCATCCTACTGGTTGGCCGCAGCGCTCCCGCCCTATGAGAATGCGCACGTCGGAGGGGTTGGGGGGTCTTGAAGACACCTCAACCCATCGCGCCCGGCCAGGCATCGCGGTAGGCGGTGAGCCCAGCGAGTGAATAAGCCGCGAGCACGCCGTGCACCACCGCCCTCGCGAACACCTCGGCCGCGGCGAAGTACATGCGGTCCAGTTCGGCGGCACGTCCCGGCCCGGCGAAGGTCGCTTCCGGCGCGGTGCTCGCGCGCACGCCGGTTGCCAGCGCGAAGACCGTGTCACCGTCGAACATGGAATGTGCCGGGCGGATGGCGCGGGTGAGCCCGTCCTGGCCTGCGGCGGCAAGCCGGTGGCACTGCGCCTTGTCCAGCGCCGCATCCGTGGCCACCACCCCGATCGTGGTGTTGAGCTTCGTGTGGCCCGGCATCGCCAGCGAGCCAGGCCTGCCTGCAGGCCGCAGCCGGAACTCACCGCCACGCTCGTGGTCGAGTGCCCACGGCCGCCCCGTGCTCAGCTCGACCACCTCACCGTAGGCGTTCACCGCGACGAGCGCAGCTACCACGGTGCCGTCCGGCAACACGGTGCTCGCACTACCGATGCCGCCCTTCAGCGCGCCCGCCCGCGCACCGGTACCCGCACCGACACATCCCTGTGCCACCACACCGTCGCCCGCGACTTCGCTTGCGGCATAACCGAAAGCGGCATCCGGCCGATTCCCCCACGCAGACTGAGGCAGATCGAAGAGCACCGCGGCAGGCACGATGGGGACGACCTCATACGGGCGGGTCCCCACAGCGAACCCGTGGTGCCGCTCCGAGAGCCAGCGCATCACCCCGTCCGCCGCGGCCAAGCCGTACGCGCTACCACCTGAGAGGCACACCCCGTGCACCTGCTGCACCAGGTTCCAAGGTCGCAGCAGCGTCGTCTCCCTTGTCCCTGGCGCGCCGCCCCTGGAGTCCACCCCGCCAACGGCGCCATCGGGCACCAGCACCACCGTGGTACCGGTCGCCCACCCCTCGTCGATACGCTCGTGGTGACCGACAAGCACGCCAGGTACATCGGTGATCGCGTTGTGCGGGCTCACGACGTCAGCGCCAACACCAGGCTCTCCTGCACCCAGCTCAGCCAGTGGTACACACTGAGATGGGCTGCGCGTGGGTCGTCCTGTGGCAGGGTTTCCGGCATGTCCTCGGTAACACCTATCGCGGTCCCCAAAGCCAGCCGCACATCATTCAGCGCCGAGAGCCACGCGTTGGCTTGCTCGTCGTCGAGGCGGATCTGGCCGCCACGCTCCGGGCAGGTCGCGAGCACCACGGTCGCCACGCCGCTCTTCTGCTCGACGAGTTCGGGTTCGTGCAACGAACGCAGCGCCGCAGCGGAATCGGCGTCCCGAGAGGCATCCTTGGCGGGATCGCCAGGCTCGCCCGCGCCCTCGGCATCCAGCCGGTGGAAATCAGGAAGCAGCCTGCGCAGGATCGGATCGTCCGGAGCGGTGGAAGGTCCGCTGCGCATTCCGGTCAGGGCAGCCAACTCGTCGGTGGACGCCTGGTCCGCCCGTGCCAGCAGCATGTCGTGGACCTGCCCGACAAGGCCGCGCAGCAGGGATGCCTCCTGGCGTCGCATCGTCGCGACGAAATGGTCACCCTCACAGCGCCATGCCTTCACGACGAGCGCTGCATCGTCGCCCACAAACCGGCGGCGTGCAGCTTCGACACGTCGGCCTCCACCTTCTCCTGGTCACCCGATGACACGATGGCCTTACCTTTGTGGTGCACGTCGAGCATGAGACTCGTCGCATGATCACGGCTATATCCGAACAGCTTCTGCAGCACATAGGTCACGTAGGACATCAGGTTCACCGGGTCGTTCCAGACCACCGTCTGCCACGGCAGGTCCTCCGCCGACTGCTCGGCGACCTCCGGTTCGACCTCGGTCCGGCCGGTCTCCACGGGCGTGGTCATGTACCTATGGTGGCACGCCTTCTAGGCTTCCGTGCCATGACCTCTCCGTACGCCAGCACCGCGCTGTTCACCGACCACTACGAGCTGACCATGCTCGCAGGCGCGCTGACAGACGGCGCGGCCGAGCGACCCTGCGTGTTCGAACTCTTCGCCCGCCGGTTGCCTGACGGCAGGCGCTACGGGGTGGTCGCGGGCGCCGAGCGGCTGGTAACCGCACTGCGGCAGTTTCGCTTCGGCGACGCGGAACTCGCCAGCCTCGCCGGTGTGCTCGACGGGCGCACCCTGGAATGGCTTGCGGGCTACCAGTTCTCCGGCGATATCGACGGCTACCCTGAGGGCGAGCTGTACTTCCCAGGCTCGCCGATACTCACCGTGCGGGCACCGTTCGGCGAGGCGGTTGTACTGGAAACACTCGCGCTCTCGATCTACAACCACGACTCAGCGATCGCGTCGGCCGCCGCGCGCATGGTGAGTGCCGCGAACGGCAGGCCGTTGATCGAGATGGGTTCCCGCCGCACCCATGAGGAGGCCGCCGTCGCCGCGGCAAGGGCCGCGTACCTGGCGGGATTCACCGCCACCTCGAATCTGGAGGCGGGCCGCCGCCACGGCATCCCGACGGTCGGCACCAGCGCGCACTCCTTCACTCTGCTGCACGACTCGGAGCGGGACGCCTTCGCAGCACAGGTGGGGATACTCGGCAGCGATACCACCTTGCTGGTGGACACCTACGACATCCACGCGGGCATCACCAATGCGGTCGAAGTGGCGGGCACCGCACTCGGCGGCATCCGCATCGACTCCGGTGATCTCGG
>JBOHEL010000413.1:0-4693 GCA_050700995.1 Sciscionella sp.
ACAGGATGGTGTCCTGCTCCATCGTGTACCACCCTCGGTACCCGTTGGATTCGAGCACGCTGATGATGCCCGCGATGTCGATGTCGCCGGCACCGAGCTGCCGGTACAGGCCGTCGCGGACGGCGTGGGTGTAGGTGATCCTGCCAGCCATGACCCGCTCGGCGAGGCTGAGATCGACGTCCTTGAGGTGCGTGTGGGCGATGCGTTCTGGCATGGCTTTCGCCAATTCGACCGGATCGATGCCGCCGAGCAGAAGGTGACCGGTGTCCAGGCAGAGCGGCACCGCCGAGCCGTTCAGGATGCGGTCGAGCTCCGCGCGGTTTTCCACGACCGTGCCGACGTGCGGATGCAGCGCGGGACGTACGCCGCGTTCGCGGGCGCGCTCGGCGATGCGATCGAGGTTGACGAGCAGGGTTCGCCATGCGGCGGCGTCGAGCTCAGGCTGGGCGTCGTAGCCGTCGAGGCCGGTCGTCGCGGCCAGCACGATCGTGGCCGCCCCGGTGGCCAGGAATCCGTCCAGCTCCCGATCAACCTGGGGCAGCGGATCCCGATCGGGGTCGTGCAGCACGACCGGCACGAAGCCGCCGACAGCCAAGAGCCCGTAGCTGCTGAGCGCTTCGGCTTTCGCGCCGGGGTCACGTGGCAGGAACCCCTCGGGGCCGAACTCGGTCGCGACGAGCCCGACCTCGCGCATCTCGGGTAGCACCTGTGCGGGGGTGAGCTGGTGGCCCCAGCCAGGAACCTCGCAGACGCCCCAGGAAATCGGTGCTCCGGCAACCCTGTCCATGATCATGTCAGTGCCTCCTCGGGTCGTAGACCCATGCACGCAGGGCGTCGCAGCCGAACAGCGCTACGCCGTACATGTGTCACCAGCGTTGTTTTCAGGCAGGCCGCTGCTCCAGGACAGCGCCCGCACGTCCTCGGTCGCGGCGAGTACGGCGGCCAGCAGGTCTTCGTCGATCGGCGTGGTCGCCGCGGCGATCGCGGAATCCAGGTGCGCGGCTTTCGTCGTGCCAACCACGGTGGTGGGCGCCCGGGAACGCTGGATGGAGAACTGGTTCGCCAGGTACGCGACATCGACTCCCCGCGCGGCACAGATATCGGCCGCTCGCCGCGCCGCAGCGACGATCCGCGCGCCCGCTGGAACTCGGATGCGCGACCCTTCCGGTGTCAACAACCCGAGCGCGACGGCCGCGGCGTTGATCAGCCCGACTCCGCGTTGCTCACATACCGGTGCGAGCTCTCGGGACATCCGGGTGTTGAGCAGGGTGTGGTGTGCGTAGGACAGCACGACGTCGAGGTCGGTTTCGGTGACCGCGCGGCGCAGGGTATGGATCGGATAGCCGGTCATGCCGATGTAGCGGCACTTGCCTTCCTCACGGAGCCGGACTAGTTCGGCATAGGACTCTGCGAACACTCCGTTTAGGTTGACGAACTCGATGTCGTGCAACTGCAGGATGTCGACGTAGTCGGTCCGCAACAACTGCAGGCTGCGGTGCACGCTCGCCCGCAACCGGCGAGGGCTGAAGTCGAAGTCATCGGCACCGTAGCGCCCCGCCTTGGTCCCGATCACCACCTCTTCCCGGTGGCGGCCCAGCGCGGCGCCCAGCCTGCGTTCGGCCGTGCCGCCGCCGTAATAGGGTGAGGAATCGAAGAAGTTGATGCCTGCGTCGATGGCGCGATGCACGGTGGCGATCGCATCGGACTCCTCGGCGGCACCGAACATGTTCCCCAACGGCGCGGTGCCGAAGGACACCGCTGACACGTTCAGGTCGGTGTTGCCGAGCGGGTTGTAGCGCATGGTTCCTCCACCGAAGATCCGGGAAACATCGACGATCATGTCGTTGCACAGCCCTATGGACCGGGCGCGCGGCGAGCGATCAGGACTGGGGGAAGCCGAGGTCGACTCCGCCGTCGCTTGGGTCGGGCCAGCGGGTGGTGATCGTCTTGCCCCTGGTGTAGAAGTGCACGCCGTCTGTGCCGTAGATCCCGTGGTCACCGAACAGCGAGTGTTTCCAGCCGCCGAAGGTGTGGTACCCGACCGGCACCGGGATCGGCACGTTGACGCCGACCATGCCTGCCTGGACTTCGAGGCGGAACCGGCGGGCGGCACCGCCATCGCGGGTGAAGATCGCCGTGCCGTTGCCCCACGGCGAGGAGTTCATCAGGGAGATCGCCCGCTCGTAGCTCGCGGCACGGACGACCAGCAGCACCGGGCCGAAGATCTCGTCGGTGTAGGCGTGCATGTCCGGGGTGACCTTGTCCAGCAGACTCACGCCGAGGAAGAAGCCGTTCTCGTGGCCGGGTAAGGAGAAGTCGGTACCGTCCACCACGACGTCGGCGCCCTGCTCGCGCGCCCGCGGCACGTAGGCTGCGACCTTATCGCGGTGCGCGGCGGTGATCAGCGGCCCCATCTCGGAGTCCGAATCCTCGCCGGGCCCGATCCGCAGCGCACGCGTCCGCTCGGCGATCTTGCGTACCAGCTCGTCACCGACCGGGTCCACCGCGACCACCACCGACACCGCCATGCAGCGCTCTCCCGCGGAGCCGTACCCGGCGGACACCGCTGCGTCGGCCGCCTGATCGAGGTCGGCGTCGGGCAATACCAGCATGTGGTTCTTCGCCCCGCCAAGCGCCTGCACGCGCTTGCCGCTCGCCGAAGCGGTGTCGTGCACGTACTTCGCTATCGGGGTGGAGCCGACGAAGCTCACCGCCGCCACATCCTGGTGGGACAGCAGCCGGTCCACCGCGACCTTGTCGCCGTTCACCAGGTTCAGCACCCCGTCGGGCACACCAGCTTCGGTCGCCAACTCGACCAGCCGCACCGTCGCGGACGGGTCCTTCTCGCTGGGCTTGAGCACGAACGTGTTGCCGCAGGCGATGGCGAGTGGGAACATCCACATAGGCACCATCGCGGGGAAGTTGAACGGGGTGACACCCGCGATGACGCCGAGCGGCTGCCGGATCGTCTCAACGTCCACGCGTGTGGATACACCGGTCGAGGTTTCTCCCTTGAGCATCTGCGGAATGCCGCAGGCGAGCTCGACGATCTCCAGGCCGCGCGCGACCTCACCGAGCGCGTCGGAATGCACCTTGCCATGCTCGGCGGTGATCAGCGCTGCGATCTCGTCGCGGTGCGCGTTGATGCGCTCCCGGTAGCGAAAGAGGATCTGCGTGCGCTGCGCCAGCGACGTCGCCGAGAAGTCCTGGTATGCCTTGGCTGCCGACGCGACCGCCGTGTCCACTTCGGACTCCGATGCGAAGCAGACGTTACCCGTCCGCTCGCCGGTCGCCGGGTTGGTGACCGGTCCGGAGCGGCCCGAGGTGCCCTCGGCGGGCTTGCCGTCGATCCAGTGCCGAATTGTTCTCACTTCTCATTTCCTCTTCTCACATGCGAGCTCACAGGTGCCTGCGGCGGTCACGCAGATTGTCCTCGTAGTTCTTGCGAGCGGCCCTTGTGCTCTCCCGGTTCGCCACCTCGGCGACCGGCACGTCCCACCATGCCTGCGGAGGCAGCTGTGCTCTTGCTGGATCGGTCTGCACATACACGGCGGTGGGTTGGTCGGAGGCCCGCGCGGCATACAGCGCGTCGCGTAACGTCTCCACGGTGTCCGCGCGAAGCACATCCATTCCCAGGCTCGCGGCACAGGCCGCTAGATCCACCGGAAGTGGCTCCCCTGTGAAGGTTCCGTCCGCCGAGCGATACCGGTAGGCGGTGCCGAACCGCTCGGCGCCGACCTTCTCCGAGAGCCCGCCGATGGAGGCGTAGCCGTGGTTGTCGACCAGCACTACGGTGATCTTGATGTGCTCCTGCACCGCGGTGACCGTCTCGGTCGGCAGCATCAGGTAGGTGCCGTCGCCGACGAGCGCGAACACCTCCTTGTCCGGCGCCGCGAGCCGCGCCCCGATGGCGGCGGGGATCTCGTAGCCCATGCAGGAGTAGCCGTACTCCACGTGGTATTGCGCTGGATCCCTGACCCGCCACAACTTGTTGAGGTCCTCGGGCAGCGAACCCGCCGCGTTGATCACGATGTCGGTGTCGGTGAGCACCTCGTCCAGCACGCCGAGCACGTCGGCCTGCCCCGGGCGTTCGGCTTCGCCCGCGGCATGGGTGATCTCGTCGATCACGCGTGCCCACGTCGCCGTGCCAGCCGTGTACTCGGCGACGTATCCCGCATCGACACGGTGACCGGCAAGCGCCGTGCGCAACTGCTGCAGTGTCGCGCGGGCATCGCCGATCACCGCAAGCGCGGACAGTTTGTTGGCGTCCTTCCCGGTGAGGTTGACGTTGACGAATCGCACCTGCGGGTTGGCGAAGATGGTGCCCGACGCTGTGGTGAAATCGGAGTAGCGGGTGCCGACGCCGACGATCAGATCGGCGCCCCGGGCGATGTCGTCGGACACCGAAGTGCCGGTGTGCCCGAGGGAGCCCAGCTCGCACGCGTGGTCGAAGCGCAGCGACCCCCGCCCCGACTGGGTCTCCGACACCGGGATCCCGGTGCTGTCGCAGAGCTCCCGCAGCGCGTCCTCAGCGCCGCTGTGGTGCACGCCGCCGCCTGCCACGATCAGGGGCCTGCGCGCGGTGCGAATCGCTTCGGCCGCGTCGGCCACCGACCGAGGATCGGGCGCTGACCGGGGGACCCGCCACAACCGTTCGGCGAAGAACTCCTCCGGCCAGTCGTAGGCCTCGGCC
>JBOHEL010000414.1:0-4690 GCA_050700995.1 Sciscionella sp.
CACTTCGGGTTGCTCGTGACCCATGGATGGTCCGGCGCGCACTGCAATGCCAGGTCGAGCGCGACCTCAAGCCCCAGCTCGCCCGCTCGCACCACGAACGCGTCGAAGTCCTCGATCGTGCCGAGCGCCGGGTGCACCGCGTCGTGGCCGCCTTCGGCCGAGCCGATCGCCCACGGCGAACCCACGTCGTGGGAGTCCGCGACAAGCGCGTTGTTGGGTCCCTTGCGGTTGATGCGGCCGATCGGGTGAATCGGCGGCAGGTAGGCGACGTCGAAACCCATCGTCGCGACCCGCTCCAGCTCTTTCGCCGCGGTGGCGAACGTGCCGTGCACCGGCCGTCCCGCCTCGTCCCAGCCGCCGGTCGAGCGCGGAAAGAACTCGTACCAGGAACCGCGCAGGGCGAGCGGGCGATCCACCCACAGTTGGTGGGTGCGCCCCTTTGTGCGTAGCTCCCGCACCGGGTAGGAGTGCATGATGCGGGCCACCGGCTCCGACAACGCGGGAGCGAGGCGTTCCGGTAGCGCGCGGTGCGGGTCCTGCAGCGCGCCGGAAGCCGCCGCGAGCAGCTCGCGGTCGCGCCGCCGCTCCGGTCGACGCGACACCCTGCCGAGCAGGCGGGCGCCGGTCTCCAGATCATTGCCAAGATCTGCCACCCCCTGGCCGGCACCGACCTTGGCCTCGACGGCATGTCGCCATGTCGACCACGGGTCACTCCAGGCATCCACCCTGAAGGTCCACATACCGCAGGCGTCCGGCGCGATCGCCGCGGTGAAGTGGTCCTCGCCGGTCTCGGTCATCCTGACCTGGCGGGGCAGCCGGTCTGCGGGCCCCTTCCACACCACGGTCGCGCCGACCGCGGCGTGGCCCTCGCGCCACACCGTCGCCGACACCGGCACATGCTCGCCGCTGACGGCTTTCGCGGGGTAGCGCCCGCAACTTACCGTCGGTGCGACGTCATCGATGCCCAGCCGACCGCTCACCGGCACCGCCTCCAGCCGTGATCGTCGCTTACCAGCGTCAGTTTGCCTTGCCAGATCCAGTTCACCCGATCCGGGGGACCACGGCAATCGGAATCACCGGCGCTAGCGTCGAGCATGATGGCGTCCACCGGTCGAAACAGCGAATGGGTAGGGTCCCCCAAGTGAAAGCCGTACGCCGTTTCACCGTTCGCGCCGGGCTGCCTGCCCCGCTCGCCGAGCTCGGTACGCTTGCCGAGAACCTTCGCTGGACCTGGCACCCACCGACGCAGGACCTGTTCGCCACGATCGACCCGAAGGCATGGGACAGCCTCGGGGAGCCCCTGCGGCTGCTCGCGGAGGTGCCGGCACGGACGCTGGAACGGCTGGCCGGCGACGAGCGGTTCCTCGCGAGGGTGCACGCGATCTCCGACGATCTGCGCCGCTACCTGACAGCGCCCCGCTGGTACCAGCGGCGTGCGGGCGAGCTTGCCGCGCGGTCAGGCGAGCCGATGCGGCTGCCGGAGTCGATCGGTTACTTCTCGATGGAGTTCGGCGTAACCGAGGCGCTGCCCAACTACTCGGGCGGGCTCGGGGTGCTCGCGGGTGACCACCTGAAGGCGGCCTCCGACCTCGGTGTCCCGCTGATCGGCGTTGGACTGCTCTACCGGTCGGGTTACTTCCGGCAGTCGCTGTCGCTGGACGGCTGGCAGCTTGAGCACTACCCGGTGCTCGATCCGAGGGGTATGCCGCTGCAGTTGCTGACCGAATCATCCGGTGTGCCGATACTCGTGCACGTGGCGATGCCGGAGGAGCGGATACTGCGTGCCCGCATCTGGCAGGCGCAGGTCGGCAGGATTCCGTTGCTGCTGCTGGATTCCGACATCGAGGAGAACGGCAGTGACGATGCCGAGCTGCGCGGCGTCACCGACCGGCTCTACGGCGGCGACCAGGACCACCGGATCCGCCAGGAGATCCTGGCCGGTGTCGGCGGGGTGCGCGCGGTGCGGACCTACTGCGAGCTGACCGGTCACCCGCAGCCGGAGGTCTTCCACACCAACGAGGGCCACGCCGGTTTTCTCGGCCTGGAACGCGTGCGCGAGCTGGTGACCGCGGGTGGGCTCGGCTTCTCCGATGCGCTCGCCTCGGTGCGCGCGGGCACGCTGTTCACTACACACACCCCGGTGCCCGCTGGGATCGACCGGTTCTCCACCGATATGGTGCGCCGCTATTTCGGCGACGAGACGCTGCTGCCCGGGGTCGACCCGGAGTGGGTGCTCTCCTTCGGCGCGGAGAACAACCCCGGCCTTTTCAACATGGCGCATATGGGCCTGCGGCTGGCGCAGCGGGCCAACGGCGTCTCCCGGCTGCACGGCAAGGTGAGTAGGAGCATGTTCGCCGGACTGTGGCCGGGTTTCGACACAGGGGAGGTGCCGATCGGGTCGGTTACCAACGGTGTGCACGGCCCGACCTGGGCCGCCCGCGACATCAGCAAGCTGCTAGGTGAGGCCGACCTCGGTACCGGGGACAGCTTCAGCGGTGTTGAGCCGGTCACCGACGCGCTGCTGTGGGAGCTGCGTTGCGGACTGCGCGGCAAGCTGGTCGAGGAGGTACGCAGGCGGCTGCGGCGCTCCTGGCTGACCAGGGGCGCCTCGGCGCTCGAACTCGGCTGGACGGAGCGGGTGTTCGACCCCGAGGTACTCACCGTGGGTTTTGCGCGGCGGGTGCCGACCTACAAGCGTCTGACGTTGATGCTGCGCGATCCCGACCGGCTGCGGGCCCTGCTGCTCGATCCGCATCGCCCGGTGCAGCTAGTGGTGGCGGGCAAATCACATCCTGCCGATGACGGTGGCAAGGCGCTGATCCAGCAGATCGTGCGGTTCGCCGACGCGGCCGATGTGCGGCACCGCATCGTGTTCCTGCCCGACTACGACATGTCGATGGCTCGCTACCTGTACTGGGGTTGCGACCTGTGGTTGAACAACCCGACCCGGCCGCTTGAGGCGTGCGGCACCTCGGGGATGAAGGCGGCGCTCAATGGCGGGCTGAACCTGTCCATTCGGGACGGTTGGTGGGACGAGTTCTACGACGGTTCCAACGGCTGGGCGATTCCCACCGCGGACGGTGTCACCGACCCCGAGCGGCGCGACGACCTTGAGGCGGCGGCGCTCTACGAGCTGCTCGGCTCGCAGGTGGCCCCGCTGTTCTACGATCGGGGCGAGGACGGCGTTCCCACCCGCTGGATGTCGATGGTGCGCCACACCCTGACCACCCTCGGCCCGCAGGTGCAGGCATCGCGGATGGTCAGGGAGTATGTGGAGTCCTACTACGCGCCAGCGGCGACCATGAGCGCGGCCGTAGTGGCCGACAATCACGCTGGGGCGAGGGATCTGGCCGCATACCGGTCGCGGCTGGAAGCGTCGTGGCCCAAGGTGAAGGTGCTTGACACTGAACTCGACGCCAACGGCGGGCAGGCGCCGGTGCCGGGTACGCCGGTGACGGTCGCGGCGAGTATCGATCTCGACGGACTCGCCGAGTCCGATGTGATCGTGCAGGTGGTGATCGGCCGGGTGGACGACGAGGACGAACTGCGCGACGTTGTCACCGAGACGATGCGTGGTGACGGCGCCGGTCACTACATGGTCGATGTGCCGCTGCCGCACACCGGGACGCTTGGCTTCACCGTGCGGGTGCTGCCGCGGCACAGGTTGCTCGCCTCACCAGCCGAACTTGGCAAGGTCGTGCTCGCCTGACGGGAATGCCTCAGGCGAGCAGGCCCAGCTGCGCCTTGGCGGCCACGTTGCGCGCGGACGGGTTTGGCTATCGCCTCGCGCACCGGGCCAAGGCCGGCAGTCCGTGCCGTATCTGTGAGGCAGCAAAGCCAGCTTGGCCACAAGCACTGACCGCTCCACACGTCGTCGCCGAACCATCGCCTCACCCCGATTTACGCGACCATGTACCGCGAGTGCTCTTCATAGACGATCCTCCGGATAATCGGGGAGCTCATCGCTGGGGAACGCGCTCACGAAGACCCCGAGCGCGTCATTGATCTTCACACCCCATTCTGTCGGGTCATCATTTTCGTCGAGGTTCGCTATGAGCGAACTAGCGAAGATATCTGTTACGGTGTCGGCTTGATCCAATGTCGGCTTCTCTTGGGCACGGAGCTCCGCGAGCAGAGTACTGTTGCGCTCTTTGAGAATCTGCACGAACGTATCCCGGTGCTTCTCCGGAACACTGTCGATCACATTGCTGATGGGTAACCCCTGCCCGCATTGTGCCTAGGCCATGCTGTGACGACATCCCCGGCTGCCGGCTGATTATGGTCGCGGGCATCGCCAACCGTTACGACTACTGTGCAGCGTCAGGTGGCGTGTTGAGGGGTGAGTCTGGGAGTTCGTCGTTCGGAAAGGTTCCAACGAACGCGACGAGCGCATCTTCAATCTTCAGCCCTTCAGCATCCGGCTCCTGACCGGGTCCGAAATGTTCGGTCACCACGGAGTACATCACGTCCTCGACCTGATCTACCTCGTGGTAGGCCGGTAACTCTTTGCCGAGCAGGGTGGTGAGTAGCCGGGGGGCGCGCTCTCGTAACACCCGCGACACGATCTCCCGATGCGGTTGGGACACCTTCTCAATAACATTCACCTCGGAATCCTCCTACCCGCTTGGGATTTCGGCCAGGCCGAAATAACATCGCCGTCTTGGTTCAGATTGACCACAGCATCGTTTCC
>JBOHEL010000415.1:0-4686 GCA_050700995.1 Sciscionella sp.
AGAGCAGGGCGCAGTTTAAGACACCTTGCTAGTTGTACCATCCCACGCTATGAGCACTGTGAACGTTGCTGACCAGCGGCAACTGGCCATCTCTGCCCGGGACTACCTGCGGGTTTCGCTCGATCGATCGGGTCGGGCCCGCTCGTTGGAGGAGCAGCACGCCGACCATGCGCAGGTGGCGACCGAGCACGGGTGGACCCTAGGCGAGTCGTACCGGGATGAGTCGGTCAGCGCGTCACGCTACTCCCGCAAGACCAGAGACGACTTCGCCCGGTTGGTTGCTGATCTGGAGAACGGTCAGTTCGGCGCGCAGGTGTTGATGATCTGGGAGAGCAGTCGGGGTAGCCGCCGGGTCGGGGAGTGGGTCAAGCTCTTGGAGTTGTGCGAGCAACGGTCGGTGTCCATTCACGTTGTCACGCATCACCGGACCTATGACCCGGCCAACGGGCGGGATCGCCGTTCACTGCTCGAAGATGCGGTGGATGTGAGGGGCAGTGGCCTGCGTTGGTCGACCGTGCGCAGTGGCTGGCGGTGCAGCGGCTGTTGCGCTCCCCGGAACGCAAGACCACCCGCCCCGGTCGAGCCAAGCATCTGCTGTCGTTGATCGCCCGCTGCGGGCGCTGTCAGGGGATGCTGACGGTGGCCTACCGGGGGGAGCGCTCGGAGTATTTCTGCCGGACCAAGGGCTGTGTCCGGATCACCCAAGCCGACGTCGATGAGATCGCCGAGCAGGTCATGCTGACCTATCTCGCGCGACCCGAGGTGATCGACACCCTGCGAGCCGATGAGCAGCACGACGACCGGGAACTGTCAGCGATCCGGGATCAGCTGGCCACCGTGCGGACACGACACGACGAACTCGCCGACGCCGTCGCAACCGGAACCCTCAGCGTCGTCCTCGCCGCGAGATCCGAACCCGCCCTGCTCACCGAGATCGAACGCTTGGAGAAACACGAAAAGGAACTCGCCACACCCAGTGCGCTGCGCGGGTTGATTGAACCCGGCACTGACGTCGCCCGACGTTGGGCCACCGCCCCCATGAGTACCCGACGCGACATCGCCCGCCTGCTGCTCACCCCAAAGCTGCTCGGCGAACTGCGAGTCACACCCTCACCGACCCGGGGACCACACCGAGTCCCCGCCGAAGAACGCATCCAATGGTGGCGGGACGAACAAGGAATCTCACCGAACAGGCCATAGTCAGCTGTCTGTTCCGACCTGTCCGTTACGGCTGGGTCACGGGACACACGAGCTGCTTGATCATTGCGTTGTAGATCGGCGCGCCGGAGAATGGTCGGATCTGACCAACGGTCCGGTAACCCCACGATAGGTACGCCTGTCGGGGCGCTGACACCTCCGGGCGGACTAGTAGTGTGATCCGTTCCTCGGATAGCCCAGCGATCAAATGAGCATGCAGCTGGCACCCGACACCTTGTCGCCGGTAAGGGCCTCGCACTGCTAGTTCGATAATCGCGAACGTGCGTCCAGGATACTCGGTGGTGATCTCGTCAGGCAGTGGCGTGAGGGCGCCATTCCACCACTTTGTCCGCGCTCGAAGTTGGACGCCGAAACCAAACCCGATGGGCTTGTCTGCTCGTCGCGCGATAACGAGTCGAAAGTTGCGCTGATCGATTGTTCGGTGCCACCCGAAAGCGAAATCTTCTGCCTCCGCTGGTCCCTCGTTGTACGGTGGCTCTGCGTATATCTCGGCATAGAGATCACGGACCGTACTGACCTGGTTAAGGCTTGTGTCTGTGCCGTAGATAGTCAACGTGAGCTGGTCCACACCAACCCGAGTAGAGCCGCTCATGTGACCGCCGGGAGTAAGCGGCGGGCAGCGGTCGCGAAGGCTTTTGCCGGGGGGTACTTCTGTTGTCCGAGCAGGTCAACAACGTGACGCAAGTTGGAGAGGGCCAGGCCAGATCCTCGGACCGCGTGCGCTGTTTGGACGGCCTGACTGGTCACGCTGATGGCCTCGTCGAGTTGGCCACGCTGGGTCAGGACCGAGCCCAAACCAGCGACGTAGAGAATGCGATTGCGGGGAAAAGATGTCGCGTCGACGCTGGCAAGAGCAGCGCGGGCGGCTACCTCGGCGGACTTACCCTGCTTGGTGACTAATGCGACCCGCGTTTCATGCCAGGCGAGATCGGCTGGACCCCAGAAACCCAGCCAGAACGGCTCGTCTCCCCGTCGCCCGCGGTCGAGCCACTGGCGAGCTTGGACGATGGCGGACGCAGCGGCGCTGCGGTCACCTGTCTGGACGTGTCCGATAGCTTGCCGCGCCGCGAGTAGGGACAGCAGCAGGGGATTCCCGCTTTGATCGCAGGTCGCGGTCTTTCTGGCGGCGTGGATAAGATCAACCGTCTCCCGGCCATCGCCCGCATTGCTAGCTTGCAGGGCCATCGCGGCCAGCGCCGACACGCGGACGTCGGGCACCTCCGCCATATCAGCAAAGTGGCAGGTTTCCAGCCACCACCGGCGCGCCTTGTCCTGCCACCCCGCGTCGTAGGCAAGCCACCCGGCCTGGTCCATAGCGGCGGCCGTGATGCTCTGCAACTCCCGTCCGACCGCGGGCGGGTAGCTCCCCCGGCCAAGGGCGTCCTGGAGCCGGCGTGCCATTCCCTCGGCCATCTGACAGACGACCGTCCCCCCTTGGTGGGCGTCTAGCTCTTCAACGCGGCGTAACGCCGTCCAGCACTGAGTTGCGTCGGCGGCAATGATACGTCCAGGAGTGGCCACACCGTGGGGCAACAGCGCCGTCACGGCGAGACCTGCGGCCCCACCGAGGAACTCCCGGCGGTCCACATCATCGAGGATAGGACGCTGGTCTGGGTCGCTGACGAGGCCCAGCACGGCGGACGGCACTCCGAGCGCACCGGCAAGGTCGGTCAGGATGGCGGTATCCCGCGTGGCGCGGCTGATCCCGCGTTCCAAGCGAGAGATGGTGGCCTGGGAGTAGCCCGACCGGTCGGCGAGATCCTGCTGGCTCCAGCCGTGGGCCCAGCGGATCAGCCGGATGACCGTCCCTACCGCGCCCTCGGCAACGGCAGCCCGACCCTGCGGTGAGATGAGGACCGCAGCGACCGCGCTGGGGTCCATGACCATGCCATACCCCCGTATCCCGTGCGTTTTCCGATCGTGTTCTCGGCGTCGTGCACTGTACCGTCATTCACACCCGCTGGGTCTTATGCAGACTTGCATAAGACCCAGCGCTAGGACGCGCGCTAAGCCACAGTCGGACGCGTGTCATCGACGACCGAGGCCACGGCATCAGCGCCGAGCGCGCATCAGACCAGCCATGGCTGGCTGTGTGAGGTGCTGCGCGGCGCCGTGCAGGCCGAGGCGGCATCCGGGCCCGGGATTGGCACGATCGAGTGCCGAGCGACTGCGGCGTTGAATGCGCTGCTGGCTGCTCATCCGGTGGATCGGCGGGGTCGGTGCCGGTCGTGTCGGCGTCCGGGGGCGTGGTGGGGACGTGGGCGTCGAACGTGCCTGATCTATTGGACGGTGCATTACTGGCTGCTCCAGCCCGTTGAGGCGCTGCCGTTCCGCCTGAACCCTGAGCTGCAAGTGCACATGGACGTCACCGATGCGCTGCCCAGGAGCTCGTGTCACCCGTCCGATCCGCGTACTGAGCCATTCCAGACCCCGGCCGTCCCACCTCCGCTTCCTCCCCGAAGGGTGCCCCCGGGCGGGACGGCCGGACCCACTCACGGCGGGATCGGGGTGTACTCCGACGCTGGCCCCCGATCTCGCCGTGGCCCATCCGACAATCCATCGCCGGTTCACCGGTCGAGCAGGTCGCTGGCTGTTACTGGAGGGATGGCATGACAAGCCGGACCAACGCCGATCAGGTGCGGGCCCGGCCGGTGGTGTTGCTGCGTTACCGACCCGGCGTGGCCGGGGAGACGTCACGCATCGTGCATCTGGTGCCGCTGCCCCTGGGGGCTGGGGAGATGGACGCCGTTGGGGTTGCATTCTGTGGGGCGTTGCTGTGCCTGGGTCAGGTGGAGGCGGTCACCCCCGGCGAAGGTGTTCCCTGCTCGCTGTGCCTCATCAGCCATGTCAGCGTCGGACCGTCACCACCGGCCGATCTACCGGCCCCCGCGCCCCCGGCCGACATCACCAGCAGCGACGGCAGGCCACTAGCGGCTGCGGTCGCATACCGGGTGTGGGGCTGGCCGGTGACGCTACGCGGTGACCAGGTGTGGTTGAGCCTGGAGCCCGACACCGTGGCGCTGGTCGTCCCGGTGCTGCTCGCTGAGCAGGTGACCGCGATCTTGAATCAGCGGCGCTGCCCACCGTTGGTGCTGGTCCACCCGGACACGCCCGAGCGCCGGGTGTTGCTGGCGGGGGAACCGTATGGGGTGGGCCTGCCCTGGCCGTCCGAGGTGCGCCGGGTTGGCGGCACCGTGTCCCTGCCGCCGACGAAGACCGCACGTGGGCCGGTGTCCTGGGTCTACCCACCTGAGGCGGACGCGCTGCGGCTGTGTCGGGAGGTCGATGTCTTCGGCGCGCTGCGTACCGCGCTGCGTGGGCCGCCGAGGTGAGAGCTAGGGCCGGGCCACCCACACCTTAGGACGGGAGGGGGTGGCCCGGCTGGGAACCCCGAGGAGTCCCCGATGCCGGATGGTATCGGGGCTCTTGGGCTGCGTGTGGAGGTATCGACGCGCAGGGCGGGCTCCG
>JBOHEL010000416.1:0-4682 GCA_050700995.1 Sciscionella sp.
TGCCTGCCGAACGCACGGGCCGCCGCGCTACCGGTCACCGGTGGGATGTCCGGCCCGTTATGCTGCTGCCCGCCGTGCTCCACTGCCTGTCCCCCGCCCGAGGTATACCCGTTGCCGGTGTCGCCGTTGTGTGCGTGCGGTGCGGGCGCAGCGTTCTCGGCGTTGCTGAGACCCCGCTGCCACGGCGGTATGGCGGTCATCTCGAAATCGTCGGATTCGACAAGGGATGGGTCCTGGGTAGCTGCCTCGGTTCCCTTCGGTGCCATCTCCGCAGGCCTCGCCGTTGCGGTGGTGGTCACCGTCGCCTGGTCGGCGGCGTTCCGGGCCTGATCGTCCGGTTTGCCGGTTGAACTCACGAGCCCTCCTCACTCACCATGGTCGTGCCGCACTGCCGCGACACTACTTCCCGATTCGGTCGCGCGCAGCGACCGCCGCCTGGACAGTCGTCCGCCTGTCACGGTTCGACAGGTTCGTCAGACACATCGGGGACGTCCGAAGGTTCGTCCGCGTTGCGTGCGATCGCCAATAGCGAGGACCCCTCGGACAGGTTCATCAGGCGCACACCCTTCGTCTGCCTGCCTGCCTTGCGTACCTGTTTGGCCAATGTCCGGATCACCCCACCGGTGGAGGTAATCGCGTACAGCTCGTCCTCGACATCCACGATGAGCGCCCCGACCAGCCTGCCTCGTCTGGTGTCGTGCTGGATGGTGAGCACTCCCTTGCCTCCGCGCCCCTGCACCGAGTAGTCCTCGATCGGCGTGCGCTTGGCGTAGCCGCCGTCCGTCGCGACCAGCACGAAGTAGCCGTCGTGCACCACGCCGATACTCAACAGTTCGTCGCCAGAGTTGAAGCGCATCCCGAGCACGCCGGAGGTCGCCCTGCCCATCGGCCGCAACGCCTCGTCGGAAGCGGTGAACCTGATGGACTGGCCGCCAGCGGAGACCAGTAGCAGGTCGTCCTCACCGGAGCAGAGCACCGCACCGACCAGCTCGTCGCCGTCGCGGAGGTTCACGCCGATCAGCCCGCCCGCGCGGTTGGAGTCGAAATCGGTCAGTTTGGTCTTCTTCACAAGGCCGTGTTTCGTTGCCAGCACCAGATACGGCGCGACCTCGTAATCCTTGATCTGGATGACCTGGGCGATCTGCTCGTCCGGCTGGAACGCGAGCAGGTTCGCGACGTGCTGGCCGCGCGCGGTTCGGTTTGCCTCGGGCAGTTCGTACGCTTTCGCCCGGTACACCCGGCCCTTGTTGGTGAAGAACAGGATCCAGTCGTGCGTGGAGCACACGAAGAAGTGCTGCACAATGTCGTCCTGCTTGAGTTGTGCGCCCTGCACACCCTTGCCGCCGCGCTTCTGCGCCCGGTACAGGTCGGTCTTCGTCCGCTTGGCGTAACCGGTGCGGGTCAGGGTTACGACGACGTCTTCGACCGCGATGAGATCCTCTACGGAGACCTCGCCGTCATAGGGAATGATCTTGGTGCGGCGTTCGTCGCCGTGCTTCTCCACAATCGCCATGAGCTCGTCGCGCACGATCGAGCGCTGCCGCTCCGGCTTCGCGAGGATGTCTTGGTAGTCGGCGATCTCGATCTCAATCTTCGCCAGATCGTCGATGATCTTCTGACGTTCCAATGCCGCCAGCCTGCGCAGCTGCATGTCCAGGATCGCGACGGCCTGCTCCTGGTCGATGTCCAGCAGCTCCATCAGACCGGGGCGCGCGTCCTCCGCGGAAGGTGAGCGGCGGATCAGCGCGATCACCTCGTCCAGCGCATCCAGCGCTTTGACCAGACCACGCAGGATGTGGGCGCGCTCCTCGGCCTTACGCAACCGGAACCGGGTACGGCGGATAATCACGTCGACCTGATGGCGTACGTAGTGCCGGATGATCTGGTCCAGCCGCAACGTGCGGGGCACCCCGTCGACCAGAGCCAGCATGTTGGCGCCGAAGTTGTGCTGCAGCTGGGTGTGCTTGTAGAGGTTGTTCAGCACCACCTTGGCGACCGCGTCGCGCTTGAGCGTGACCACGATCCGCATGCCGCGACGCTGGTTGGACTCGTCAGCGATATTGGAGATACCGGCAAGCTTGCCGTCCCGCACCAGCTGGGCGATGTTCTCCACCAGGTTGTCCGGGTTGACCTGGTACGGCAACTCGGTGGCGATCAGTACGGTGCGCCCCTTGGAATCCTCGTCCACCTCGACGACCGCGCGCATCCGGATCGAGCCGCGACCGGTGCGGTAGGCCTCTTCGATACCGGAGTTACCCAGGATCAGCCCGCGCGTCGGAAAATCGGGACCCTTGATGCGCGCCAGCATCGCGGCGAGCGTCTCGTCCTCGCCCGCTTCCCAGTTCTCCAGCGCCCAGACCACGCCGTCCGCGACCTCACGCAGGTTATGCGGCGGGATGTTAGTCGCCATCCCTACCGCGATCCCGGAACCACCGTTGACCAGCAGATTCGGGATGCGGGCAGGCAGTACGTCCGGCTCTTTGGTCTTGCCGTCGTAGTTCTCGGAGAATTCGACGGTGTCCTCGTTGATGTCGGCCAGCATGTGCATAGCCAGCGGCATCAACCGCGCCTCGGTATATCTCATGGCAGCGGCAGGATCGTTACCCGGGGAACCGAAGTTTCCCTGGCCGTCGACCAGCGGGTATCGCATCGCCCACGGCTGAGCGAGCCGGACGAGGGTGTCGTAGATCGAGGAGTCGCCGTGCGGGTGGTAGTTGCCCATCACATCGCCGACAACGCGGGAGCATTTGACGTGGCTGCGGTCCGGCCGAAGCCCGGTGTCGAACATCGAGTACAGCACCCTGCGGTGCACCGGCTTGAGCCCGTCGCGCACGTCGGGCAGCGCCCTGGAGACGATCACACTCATCGCATAGTCGATGTAGGAGCGCTGCATCTCCTGCTGGATGTCGACCGGTTCGACGCGGTCATGGTCCGGCGGCAGAGTCTCGGTCACGTCCTGAGCTTCCTTCCCGAGCTGGGCGGTGTGCTGGAAGAGCAACCGTTCCAGCCGCGTACACAGACAACGCCAACAGTCTATCTGTGCTGGTCAGCTCAGCCCGGCAGGGCTCACGAGATGGCTGGCCTACGACTCAGGGCAGGTGCGAGCGCAGCTGCTCGATGGCCCGTATGAACACCTGTGGCCCCCCAGGCATGACGCTGACCAGCGGGTTGCGGGGGTTGTCGCCGTCCCGCCGCATCATGATCCGGCCGGCTGGGAAGTCCAGCACCCCGAACGGGCCAGGGCAGCGCACCCGCGTGCCGTTGTCGAGCCGGGCCGCGACGTAGAACTGCGCCTCGGCCCGCTGTGGGGAGGAGAAGATCCCGCGCAGCTGTGCAACCCCGTCGCATACCCCTGGCTGGCTGTGGTCCAGGAATGTGCCGTCATTCCGGTTCCCGCCCGCCGCAAGGTCCTCCAGGGGCACGTTGATATCGGATATCCGCATCGGCTGACACTCCGGAAGCAGACCGCCCAGCACCTGCGCTGGGCTGTCCGGCGGCACCGGCCGCAGGGACAGGCCCTCGGCATCGAGCATCGCAAGTAGCGCGGTGTCGCCTGCTCGCGCCACCAGGGCGGTGAACTCGGCCTGTTCACCTGGCAGGTAGTAGCCGTAGAACTCGTCGGCCGCGTGGCGGATCAGCTCGAAACTGCCGCGCAGATCCGGATGCGGAGAGTTACCTGCCAACAGGCCACACTCACGCAGTTCGCCGAACGCACGCTCCTCGTCGGTGCGCTGCTCCTCATCGTCGCGGAGTGTGGTCTCGGCCAGCAGCGCGGTGTGCATCGGCCCGAGGTTGTCGTACTGCCAGAGCGTGGCATAGCACTCGGTGCTCAACCGCACGGGCTCGCACACGATCCGTCGCCGTGACATGGCCCCCCTATTTCTCCCGTGTCACCCGATGACCGGCGGCGCGGTCGCCTCAATGTGTCCGACGATGGCGTTGCCGTTGTCCTCGTTGACGAGGTAACTCGCCGTGGAGTGCTCGGCATCCTCACCGCCCTTGCCGCCGCCACGGCCCATACCGCCCATACCTGAGCGTCCTGCCGGGCCTCTCCCGCCAGGTGTGCCACCCGCTGCGCCGCCACGGGCACCAGCCGCCGCTCCCGCTTGCTCACCCGCGCCGGTGGTTCCGCCGGGAGACGCCCCCGGGCCGGCCCGACCTCCGACTCCGGAAGCTGAACCGCCCGCCGCGCCGAACCCAGCGCCGGCTGAACGTGACCCAAAGCCACCACCGCTCGGGCCGCCGAACGAACCGACCGGGCCGAACCCGCCGCCTGCGGCGCCGCCGCTCGGGCCGAATCCACCCGGAGCGGAATGGTGCGGCATCCCAGGTTGGTACCCATCAGGGCCGAGCGATGCGGCCGCGGAGGGCACCGTCCCGCTGGGACCGAAGTTGCTGGGGGCGCCGGGTGGCACCGCGCTGGCCGCCGTGCCCAGGTGCGCCACGGCGGAACCCACAGGCAGGTTCGGCGGCGGACTGGGTTGCGAGTGCGGCGTGTAGTGCTGACTGGTTGTGCCACCGACCGAGCCGCCACGATGGGTGTCGAGTGCGAGCCCGTGCCGGTAGTCGACACCGGAACCGTGCTGGCTCGCGAGCGTGACATGCGGTGAGATTCCTGCCGCCTGTTGCTGGTAGGCGGGCGGGTAGTAGCCCTTGTTGGTACCCGTCATGCCGGTATAGGT
>JBOHEL010000417.1:0-4677 GCA_050700995.1 Sciscionella sp.
GAGCAGTTCCGCGCCGTGCCGGGCGAGGTGACCGTCCCAGACGTCCAAGGTCCGCAGATCAGCGGTGTCGCCGCCGGACCGCCGTGCCGCGCCTGCGGATTTGAGTAACGCGACGCGCTGGCGCAGCACCTTGTCGTAGTCGGCTTGTACGCCGGCCAGCCGGGGGGCGCGTAGGACCAGCAGATCGTCGAGAAATCGGCGGCGCTGCGCTGGGTCACCGCGGACCAGCGCTAGGTCCTCTGGTGCGAACAGGACGCTGCGCAGCACGCCCAGCACCTCGCGGGGGCGCGGCACCGGGCTGCGGTTGAGCCGGGCCCGATTAGCTCGCCCAGGGGAGATCTCCAGCTCCACGGTGAGCTCCCGGCCGGCATGCACCACAGCGGTCCGGACGATGGCGCGTTGGGCGCCGTGGCGCACCAGCGGCGCGTCGGTGGACACCCGGTGCGACCCCAGCGTGGACAGGTAGCTCAGCGCTTCGATCAGGTTCGTCTTGCCCTGCCCGTTGGCGCCCACCAGCACCGCGACGCCGGGTTCGAACTCGATCTCGGCGTGCTCCCAGGAGCGGAAATCGGTGACCGCGAGCTGCCGGACGTACACGTCGGTTTAACCGGCGGAGTCGGAGCCGGCATGCTGCACGGCGTGCCCGCCGAACTGCTGGCGCAACGCGGCCACCGCCCGCATCGCCGGTGAGTCCTCCTGGCGGGAAGCGAACCGGGCGAACAGCGCCGCGGAAATCACCGGCGCGGGCACCGAGTGATTGATCGCCTCTTCGACCGTCCAGCGACCCTCGCCGGAGTCGGCCACCCAGCCGCGCAGCTGCGCCAGCTCCGGGTCGTTGTCCAAGGCTGCCACCAGCAGGTCCAGCAGCCAGGAGCGGACAACGGTGCCCCGCCGCCACGCCTTGAGGACCGCGGGCACGTCGGTCACCACGTCGGCGGCTTCCAGCAGCTCGAAGCCCTCCGCGTAGGCCTGCATCAGGCCGTACTCCACGCCGTTGTGCACCATCTTGGCGAAGTGCCCGGCGCCGACGTCGCCGGCGTGCACGAAGCCCTCCTCGCGAGGACCTGCTGGGCGCAGTGCGTCGAACACCGGCATCAACCGCTCGACGGCGTCGGCGGCGCCGCCGACCATCAGCCCGTAGCCGTTGTCCTTGCCCCACACCCCGCCGGAGACGCCGCAGTCCAGGTACTCGATGCCGCTGCGGGCGAGTAGTTCAGCGTTGACCTGGTCCTCGGTATAGCGCGAGTTACCTCCGTCGACGACGAGATCACCCTCGGCGAGCAGGGCCGCCAACTGGGTGATGGTGTCCCGGGTCGCCTCGCCAGAGGGCACCATGATCCATACAGTCCGGGGTGTGGAGAGCCGGTCGACCAGCTCTGCCAGCGAGTCGACGTCGCGGTCTCCGGGGCGGCGTTTGAAGCCGAGGACTTCGATGCCGGCAGCCCGTAGGCGATCGCGCATATTGGCACCCATCTTGCCCAGACCAACCAGTCCAAGCTGTCCCACGAGTCCGAGCGACACGACGCGTCCTCCCCTATGTGCGGCCTCCTACCGTAGCGGCGGGTGTGGCAGCTCGGGTTTGGGCACCTGCTGCGCTGGGTATCCACCGACCTGATGTTTTGATCTTGTCCTTTAGAGAAAACATCAGTAGTAGTAGTAGGTGTTGTGGGCGGTGTGGACACCCGCCATCTGCCCTGTTCCGCCGGTGTGGTGCCGTGGGGACAGCTTCTCTTGTCATTCGTGGCGCGCACCGCCCGACGGTGGACAGCGGCGGAATGCGGACCCGGGATGCACAGTGGTTCCTAGTTATCCACAGAGTTGTCCTCAGGTGTGGGTAGATCGGTTACCCGTTGTCGCTGACTTGTGGCGCACCAATTCGCGCAGTTCCTCAACTTCGGGCACACCGCGGTAACCGCTCACTGCGGTGATCAGTTCGTCGGCTCGCCAGGCGTTCGAGGGGACGAGGTGATTCGCCCCCAGGGCGAGCACACCGCAATGGGCGGCCTCGTCTGGTCGGCCCAGCCGTGCCAACACCAGTCCGAGGTCTAGATAGGCCGTCGCTAGCCGGCGGGGCTGACTGCCTGTGTCATACCGTGCCGCGGCGTGCCGGGCGTAATCCTCGGCGGCTGGGTCTCCCAGCCACGCCAGGGCTGTCCCGGTGTACAGCTCGAACTTGTCGCCGTCGAAGAAGAAGTGATGATCAGGAGGACGGTCCTGCGACTGCCGATCCAACGCAGCCGCGCATCGGCGCAGGGCCGCTCGCACCTGGGGTCCGTCCCCGAGCTGCTTCCTGCCTTGTCCTGCTCCCCGCCGTGGCTGGTCAGCGGGGAGCAGGGAAGCTCGACGTGGCCGGCTCCGTCACCGTGACCGCAGCTCTCATGATCGCCGTCTACGCGATCATGGATGGCAACAATGCCGGCTGGGTTTCGGTTCAGACGATCGGCCTGCTCGTCGTCGCGGTCGCGCTATTCGCGGTGTTCCTCCGCATCGAGACCCACGCGGCATCGCCGGTCATGCCACTTGCACTGTTCCGACTCCGCAGCGTCGCCACCGCGAACGTCGTCGGTGTGTTGTGGGCGGCTGCCATGTTCGCGTGGTTCTTCCTGTCCGCCCTGTACCTGCAGCTCGTGCTCGGCTACAGCCCGCTCGCGGTCGGTCTCGCATTCCTGCCGGCGAACCTGATCATGGGTGCCTTCTCGCTAGGACTGTCCGAGCGAATCGTCCTGCGATATGGCTTCAGGGCGCCGCTGGCGATCGGGATGCTGCTCGTCGCGGCCAGTCTCGCACTTTTCGCGCATGCCCCGGTCAGCGGGAACTTCGCCGTTGACGTGTTGCCGGGCATGATCCTGCTCGGCCTCGGTATGGGAGTGTCGTTCAACCCGGTACTCCTCGCCGCTATGAGCGAGGTGCAGCCGAGCGAGGCCGGTCTCGCCTCGGGCGTGGCGAACACCTCGTTCATGATGGGTGGTGCGCTCGGGCTGGCCGTGCTCGCCAGCCTCGCCGATGCCCGGACCAAGGGACTGACGGCCGCCGGCGTCGATCGGGTCGACTGAGCCCCCGCCGTCTCGATTCAGTGCGGTAGCCGGGTTACACGTTTTCTATGCAGAGTGTGAGGCCGACCGCTTGCCCCACCTTCTCGATGTGTGCCCGGTTCGCCGTGACGATGGCATCGCCCCGGCGGATGGCGCCTTCCACCACTGTCACATCCACGATGTCGTCATGGCCTGACTGACCGGCGAGGGCGCCGACCTTGCGAGCCTGGTCTTCTGTCATCCACTCCACGTTGCACATCGAGAGCATGCGGACGAGGTTCGCCTGCCGTGGCCCTCCTCGCCATGCCTCGGCGAGCACCGGCGCCGGAACGACCGGAGCGACCTCTTCGGCAAGGAAACCGGCGTGCAGAGCCCACATTCGCCGGTCGTTGCGCTCAGCGGCGATCAGTGGCCCCGTGTCGTAGGTGACGCCGCCCATCTACGCCGATCGTTTCGTTGGTTGGCCCGTGGCGGACCGCCCCAGCAGTGCGCGGGCGCGGGCCAACCCGTCGGCGAGCTCGGCTGCTGTCAGTGGCCCGTTGTCGGTCTCCCATTCGGCGATAGCCCGTCTTCCGGCGTCCAATCGAAGGCGGTGGGCCGCTGTGTCAGCCAGCCAGCCGCTCACCGTGGTTCCCTGGGAGCTGGCCGCCTTCTCGATGGCGTCTGCCAGCTCAGCCGGTAGCGAGATCGATCTCTTCTGCCGCTGCACCATGATGAAAACGGTAGCACAGGAGGTAGGACAAAACAGGGCGACGCACGCTGATCGCCTGGCCCGCACCACCAGCGGCAGGATGGACTCGTGGGTGACACCGACGAGGACGGCCCGGATCGTATCGACCTCGCAGACTGCGCGAAGCTCCTCGGCTGGTCGCTGCCCCTGCTGTGGTGTCGGTCGAAGGTCGGTGAGTTTGCATCACCTGCCGGTACGAAGGACGGTCAGCCGGTCTGGAATGAGAATGATGTGTTCCGGTGGGCAGCGAGCACCCATCCCGAGTTGATCAACCGCGTTCCATCCCGCTACTGGCCTGACGCCAACCGCCCGGCCGCGTACCTCGGCGCGCGTGAGATTGAGGCCGCCGTGGTGCAGTCGTGGGGCACTGATGTCGGCACGGTCTGCGTGCTGTGGTCCCGCCGGGGCTGGCCGGGCTGCCGCTGCCAAGCGTCGCTGCGCAGCTTCCGGACGCCGATACTCTGATCCACGTACAGGGGGACTTTGGCGTCTTCGGACCCGGGTTATCGACCGCGCAACCCGGCAATCTGATCCGCTGGAGACGCTTCGGGATGAGCTGGCCTGATCTGGCGCGGGTGTTGGGCCAACCGGCGCCGTACTGGCCGTTCGGGCTGCGGATCGCTACGTTGATCGCAGCATGGGTACCTGGGGCGGGCGCGCCCGACGGTCTGGAGAAACTGACCCAAATCGACTGGCCGTCCGGTACGGTTCTCACTCGCGCACAGCTGGAGGCCGCCCGCGATGGTCATCCCTACGTCGAGGAATAGGTCCGCAGGCTAGGTCAAGCATCGGCGAAGATGTCGTGGGTGCCGATCCGGCGCCAGATCACATGCTGCACGCCGTCGCGGATCGGTGCCCCGAACTCCCAGGTGGCCCGGCCATCCGGCGCCCAGGTCATCTCAAACACCTTCGGTA
>JBOHEL010000418.1:0-4640 GCA_050700995.1 Sciscionella sp.
TCTCCGCCGGGATCAACTACTTCGTAGGCCCCAACAACTGCGGAAAGTCTAACCTCATCTCAGCGGTTGAGCTTGCATTAAACCCCGACATACCTTTTGTGCCACAACGGGACCGCCCAGCTGCAAGGCAGGGCATCGGCGCGCCTGCCAAAACACGCATCGCGTTGACTTTCGTCAGGACCGACAAGAGCAGTCCACAGCGAACCCTCCTTCATCGTGCCAAGAATTACGAACTCGCCCTCCGCAAGAAGCACCGGCGTCAGACCACCAGAAAAGGCAGCACCTATGCCGAAGACGGCGAAATCCACCGCGTCGTCACCTTCGGCGCGCAGGGCACTCGTCAGGTCAGCTATGAGGCGAAAGCCATGGGAGCCGTGTCGCTACCACTAGATAGTGACGAACACCAGAAGCTCGACAGTCAGTTCAATCGGGTCGTGCGTTTCGGGGTCCTCCACAGCGGTGAGGACCTCAAGTCGGTGCTCAGCGGACAATTTCGTGAGGTCCTGCAACTTGTCATCCGCGACCATCTCGCGAATGAACAACGGGAAACGGATGAACTACGTGACAAGTATGTGAAGGGCCTCAAGTCTAAGCTGCTGGAGCCATTGAGAGGCAATCTCCACGAACATGTGTCGTCGACGTTCCCGGAGATCAAGCTCGTCGACCTACTGCCGGAAGTCCGCTCGCTCGATGAGACCCTGTCCTCGGTCGGGGTGGAGTTGGGCGATGCAGCGACGACCGAGCTGACCGGCAAGGGCACCGGGCTTCGCGGAGCGGTTCTCGTCGCGATGCTCCAATACCTCGCCGATAAGAGCAAACGCTCGTTGGTGTTGGCCGTCGAGGAACCAGAAGCGTTCCTGCACCCAGGTGCACAAGCGTTGATCGCTGCACAACTCGAGGACCTCGCACAACGCCCAGAGGTGACCCTGCTGGCGACAACACATTCACCCCACATCATTTCTAGACAACCGAGCGCACGGATCACGGAACTGCGCAAGAGTTCTGCGGGATATACACGCCTGGCGGGCAGCGCACGAGGCGACGAGGACCGAGCCGAATTGCTCGGCTCTTTGTTCACCGACGCCGGCCTGGCGCGAGTGCTTGAGCGGGCCACCTCGGTCAAACCGGGAACTCGAGCCATCGTGGTCACTGAGGGCTACACCGACGAACAGTTCCTCCGCCATGGATTGATCGCAGCGGGCCGGTTGGACTTAATCGAGGGTATTCGATTCATCGAAGCAGGTGGCGCGAAAAAGGTCGCAGCGCAGGCGGTCCTCACCTGGTCGGCCACCGATCTGCCCGTGCTCGCGCTGCTTGACTTCGATGAACACGGCAGGGAGGCCTGCAAGGACCTTGTCCATTTCAGCTGGAGGATGGACGAGCAGATCATCTCCCTGAAGGGGTGGCCCGGACGGTGCTCTAATCAAGAACACGACATCGAAATCGAAGACCTGATCCCGCCGGACGTCGCCGCACGAGTGAGCAAGGCGCTCGGCAACGACGCATACGACGCCACATTGCGATGCGGTTCGAGGACGCATTATCGCTACAGCCAGGCATGGAAAGAACTCGCACTTGACCGCCTGCCACGTGAGTTGAAGGGTGAGGACTGCAAGGACCTGGTCTGGCTTGGTGACGAGATCAACAAGCGTACTGCCCGAATCATTGACAGAGCAGAAAGAGAGCGTCGCTTTAGCACTCCTGGCGGCGCCTCTTGACGTCCTACACAGACTCGCAGCGAGAAGCGATTGGCTGTCTGGACGAGGCCCTGCAGATCATCGCGTGCGCGGGTTCAGGCAAAACACAGGTCATCTCGCAGCGAATCGCCAACATCTTGGCTCGCCGAGAAGTGCAGCCCCGCAACATCATCGCCTTCACCTTCACCGAGAAGGCAGCGGCAGAGCTGAAAGACCGTGTCCTCGGTATCGTTGCCGAACAGCACGGTGACGTCACAGGCATGGCGGAGATGTACATCGGCACCATGCACGGCTATTGTCTCGACCTGCTGCAACGCCTCGTCCCGGATACCTTCAAATTCTCTGCGCTGACGGAGATCACGGCCCGACTGCTCGTAGACCGCAATAGCAGGCAGTCCGGGCTGACTATCTGCCCCACGTCGTCGGCGAAAGTCCCTACGCTACGTCGATACGTCCACTCCCGGCTCTTCCTCCAGGTGATGAGCGTCTTACGTGAGGACATCATCGCTGACGAACTGATTCCTGACGGTGTTCGGGAATCGCTCGCAGCGTATCTGAAACTGTTGTACGCCAAAGCAGAATTCGACTTCACCGAGATGATCAACCTCGCTGTGCAGCTGCTCGAAGTCGACCCCAAGGAGGAAGACGCGGCGCAAGCGGTGCAGGCGCACATCCGTGACGACATCAGGTACGTCGTGGTCGACGAGTACCAGGACGTTAACGCGCTACAAGAACGGCTGATCGCGGGTTTGGTCCAGTTCGACGCCAACCTCTGCGTCGTGGGCGACGACGACCAGACGATCTACCAGTGGCGCGGCAGCCAGGTCTCCAACATCATCACGTTCGCCAAACGCCACAGGGGCGTCCTCCAAGTCACGCTGGCCGAGAACTTCCGGTCGAGCGAGGGGATCGTGGAACTCGGCCGCTCAGTCGCAGAACGCATTCCCGCGGGAGAGCGGCTCGGCAAAGCGATGGTCTCCGCGGAGAACCAGAAATGGAAACGCGGGGACCTGCTGGCGCTCACCTTCGACGACTCTGCAGCAGAAGCCACCTGGATCTGCGACCGCATTGAGGATCTGCGCGGCGTCCCGTTCCGTGACACCCCGGATTCCGCAGAGCGGGGGCTGTCGTGGTCTGACTTCGCGGTGCTCTATCGTTCCGTCGCTAAGGATGCTGACCCGTTAGTGGCCGAGCTGCAACGTCGCGGGATCCCTTATGTCGTCAAGGGCCTGAACCGGCTTTTCGACGGTATCGAGATCAAGGCGGTCGTCGGGATCTTCCGGATGATGGTCGGCGAACTGACCGAAGCCGATCTGCGCAGCCTGTGGTCGGACGCGGATCTGCTGCCACAACCCGGCCGCTGGCGTCGCGCGGTCGCAGTGGTGGAGAACGGCCGTGACTTCGACCGCGGCGACCGCTGGGGTGTCTACAACATCCAGCGCGTCTACCTAGACTTCCTCGAGGCCTTGGAGCTTCGTGAGGAGACCGTGCCTGGCCAGCCCGGCAGGGGAGAGCTGGTTTTCTATCAGCTGGGCAAATTCAGCCAGGTGATCTCCGACTTCGAGCAGATCTACTTCAACACCTCACCGGCGGAAAAGTACAGCTCCTTTGTGAAGTGGCTGGAACACCAAGCGCCCGACTATTACGCCGACTCCGACGCCGACGTCGGCTACGCCACGCCCGATGCGGTGACCCTCTCCACGGTGCACCAAGCCAAAGGAATGCAGTGGCCCGCCGTGTTCATACCCTGCCTGCGCAAGAATCGGTTCCCCTCGAAACGGCAAGGAGGACTGAGCGTCTTCCACATCATCCCCGAAGAGTCGATCGCCGACGCCGACCGTTACCGCGGAACCGTGGAGGACGAGACCCGCCTCTTCTATGTCGCAGTCACGCGGGCACAGAAGTACCTCGCCGTGACCTACTCCCCAGGGCCAAACCAGCTCTACCGGAGCCGATCGGAACTATTCGACCACTGCGCCGAGCAGTCGTGGGTCTCGACCAAGCCAAGCACCACACCACTGCCCGCGCGGATCGAACCCCATGCGCTTCGCGACATTCCCCAAGTCACCTTCTCCTTCTCCGAGCTGAAGTACCTCTTCGAGTGCCCGTACTCCTTCAAGCTGCGCTTCCTATACGGCTTCAATCCCCCGCTGCATGAGGCACTTGGCTATGGCAAAGGTCTGCACGACGCGTTATCCGAGGTGCACAAGAAGGCGGTTGCAGGTGAGATCGTCGACGCATCGGCGGCGGAAGATTTGGTTGCCCGCCACCTACATACTCCGTTTGCTTATCCCGAGTTGCGGGCTACCCTGGAGCGATCCGCCGCCGCAGCGATCAAGCGGTACTTCGCGACGCACGGCGACGAGATTCCGCGGACAGTTCACTCCGAAAAGCAAATTCAGGTGCACATTGCGCCGGGCATCACTGTCGACGGACGGATCGACCTGATCCGCCGACTAAACACCGATGAACTCTCGATCGTCGACTTCAAGTCCACCGACCGGGCCCAGGCGGAAGACGTCACCCGTGACCAACTGCACGTCTACGCCGTAGGATATGAAGAGCTCACCGGAAACGATGCCGACCTTATCGAAGTGCTGAATCTCGACGAGCAGGGCAAAAGCACACGCGAGGAGGTCGAGGAGTCTCTTCTGGCACAGGTTAAGACACGGATCAAAAGGGCTGGCGACGCGCTGCGTTCCAACGAATTACCTCGCTTGGATTCGTGGTGTTCGCATTGCGACCGGTGCGACCTCGCTGGACTGTGCCGCGACAAACCTTGAGTGTCCGCACATCATGCTAATCCGTCGACAACTGATCGTGAGGTCCGGGAAGCCGGCTCCCCACTCACGCAACCGCCGCCCGCGACGCCATAAACACATCGGTCGGCATCGGCTGGCGCAGCCGCCAGGTGATCGCCATCGGCCTCTCACCTTCGTGGGA
>JBOHEL010000419.1:0-4637 GCA_050700995.1 Sciscionella sp.
GACAACGCAAGATCGATCCTGACCGGTGAAACCCTGGTCAGGGGCCGATCTGACCAGGTGGGAGAGGGTGCCCCCGGTGAGAGTCGAACTCACACTGGACGGGTTTTGAATCAACTCGAAGTCGTGGCGCCGCTGTCACCCTGCGGATGGTGTGGCGTTGGGCGCGCGGAATGTCGCATCTGAGGCGTGATGTTGCCGTGGTTCGCACCCAAACTCGCACCCACGTCGACCTCTGACAGCTGGCGGTGCCGTTTGGACTCGTGGGGAATCCCTATAGTGCGATGTCGTCGTCGCGCGGCGCACAGCGGCTGGCATCGATGCCGAGGTGCGTGGTAGGAGTCCGGTCCGTACGTTGCCGCCGGTGACGTGAGGAAAGCGTCGCGGACGGCCAGCCGCCGCCCACTGGATGTTCAGCACGGAGCGCTCGGTTGCCTAGGTCGTCCTTAGCTGAGGTTGGGAGCCATGCTTTCCGAAATCCTCGGTACCGGAGGCGACGTAACGTTACGATGTGTGATCGCGACGCTTAGTTGAGTCCAGGTCGTCACTAGCATTGCGTGTGGGTACTTGAGCAACCACAGGAGAGAGGTGGCCGCGTTGCCGAGCGGCGGACAATCGGCGCCCAAGCCAGGGCCGCAACGCTGGTTCCAGGAACGCCGGTCGGAGTATCCGTGGGAGCAGGACGGCCTGGACCACGTCAACCGATTGATGCCGAAGGCCGAGCCATACCGGGCATGGGCGACGTTCTCCTTCACCGCCGCATCCGGCCGCGTCAACGAGTGCGACCTGCTGATCGCCGTTCCGGGCGGGCTCTACCTGGTGGAGCTCAAGGGCCACCCCGGTCACCTCGTGAACAGCGGTGACACCTGGAGCTTTGCGAAGGAAGGCAGCAAACGGCTGCGTACCCTGCGCAACCCGCTGCACCTCACCGATCTGAAGTGTAAGGAGCTGAAGGGCCGCCTGGGGTGGGCCGCACAGCAGCTCCATTTCGACGAGCGCATCCCGCGCATCGAACCCGCTGTTTTCCTCCACGCGCCCGACCTGCGCTGCGACCTTGACGAGGTCCAGCGAACCGGTGTCTACGGGCGCGACGACTCAAGTGACGACTTGCCGTGGATCTGGCGCGACTTGCTTGCCCGCCCGCCGGCGCGTGAGCAGCAGCGCGTCAAGCCAGAGTTCTCCCGAGACGTCCTGCCGCAACTGTTGGACAAGATCGGCATCCGGGTGTCGACGGCACATCTGCGGTTCGGTGACGACTGGACCTTGCGGCCTGACAAGCTGGACGCGGGCCCAACCTGGGAGGACCGGCTCGCCGAGCGTAAGGGCATCATCTCCGAGGAGGGCCGGGTCCGGATCTACCTGACCGCGCAGCAGGCCACCGAGGCGCAGCGCGAGTCGGTGGAGCGCGCCGCCCGCCGCGAGTACCAGGTGCTTCAGGGTATCAACCACCGTGGTATTGCGCAGGCGGTGCAGATTCGCGATCACCAGGGCGGCCCGGCGATCCTGTTCCATCACCGCGCCACCGACGACCCGCTGGATTCCTATCTCGCCGTCCACGGCAGCGGGCTGCCCGTCGAGGCTCGGCTGGACATGGTGCGGCAGCTCTGTGAGGCGGTCCGCTACGCGCACAGTCGCTCGCTCTATCACCGTGCCTTGGCCGCCCGCTCGGTTTACGTCTCCGCTCGCGACGATGGCTCGGACCCGGTGCTGCGCATCATCGACTGGCAGGCCGCCGCCCGTGACTTTGAGACCACCGGCTACACCTCGCTCGGCAACAGCGCGCTGCCGGGCGAGCATGTCGCCGCCACCGCCGAGGTGTACCTGGCGCCGGAGTACGAGCAGCCCTATCCCGACCCGGTAGACCTGGACGTATTTGGTCTCGGCGCGCTCACCTACCTGATCATGACCGGCCAGCCGCCTGCGCCGCAGCGGAGCACACTGATCGAACGGCTGCGCGTGGAGAAGGGCCTGCACCCGTACGCGGTGTCCGACAGCATCGCAGGCGCACTCGACGCGCTGGTCTTCCACGCCACCCGCAGCGAGGTCGCAGACCGGCTGGACTCAGCGGAGGCGTTCCTACAGGCGCTGGACGGCGCGGCTGCCGAGGCGCTGCCCGCGGAGGCGCACTCGACGCTCGATCCGCTGCGGGCCGAGCCGGGGCAGCCGGTGGACGGCGACTGGGTGGTCGCGCGGGTGCTCGGCACCGGCGCCACCGCTCGTGCGCTGCTGGTGACGCGGGAACGTGAGGACGAGGACGGCGACCGGCAGCTCGAACGTCGCGTGTTCAAGGTCGCGCTGGATGAGCAGAAGGCGGCGCGGCTGCACGCGGAGGCGAAGGCGCTGGAACTCGTCGGCGGTGGCGTGATTGCCAAGCTGCTGGCAGGCCCGCGTTCGCTGGGCGTGCGAACCGTGCTCGACTTGGAGTACGGAGGTGGCACGGATCCAGCCGGTCGGACACTCGGCGCCGCATTGCGCGCCGAGGGAAAGTTGACGTATCACAACCTGCAGCGCTACGGCGGCGATCTGTTCCGCGCGCTGGATCAGCTTGCTATGAAGGGGGTGCGCCACCGCGACCTCAAGCCGGACAACTTCGGCGTATACAAGCGCGCCGATCGTTCCACGCAGCTCATGTTGTTCGACTTCTCGCTGGCCGAGGCCTCCGACCGCGATATCAAGGCAGGTACCCTCGGTTACCTTGATCCGTTCCTCGGCACTCCCCGCCGCCCGGTGTTCGACGATCACGCCGAGCGCTACGCGGCCGCGGTGACACTGCACGAGATGGCCTCGGGGCAGCGGCCGGTGTGGTGCGACGGTATGGCCGATCCACGCACTACCGACGACGAGGCACCCACGATCGCGGCGGCGGAGTTCGAGCCCGCGTTACGGGATGGGCTCACCGAGTTCTTCCTGCGCGCGTTTCACCGGGAGGTGGATTCGCGTTTCGACACGTTCCGGCAGATGGAGGACGCCTGGCGGGCGGTGTTCACCGCAGCCGAAGCGGCCGCGCCTGTCACGACCCCCGCCACGGTGGGCCTTGAGGAAGCGCCGCTGGACGAGACCCGAGACGCGCACGCCGCCGCAGCCACGCTGGACACCCCGCTGGAAGCGGCCGGATTGTCGCCGGGTGCGGCGTCGGTGGCGCACGGGTTCGGCGCCACCACCGTCGGCGGGTTGCTGGATGTGCCGCTCCACCGGATCGCCACGGCGCGCGGCGCAGGCGCGTTGGTCCGCAAGGAACTCAATCGCAGGCACAAGCAGTGGACACAGGCGCTGCTGCGCGCGGCGGCTCCGGCGCGCCCGAAGACCGAACCAGGCGGCCCCGTGCTCACCATCGATGATCTCGCGATGCTGCTGACGCCAGGCCGAAGCCGAAAGGGATCGAGCAAGGCCGATGTGGTGCGGCTGACGTTGGGCCTGCCGAACGGAGAGGGCTTACCACAACCGTGGCCAACCCAGGCCGAAGTCGCGTCGCAGCTGCAGATCACGCAGGCATCGGTGTCCCGCCATCACCAGGCCGGCGTTAAGGCGTGGGCGGCGGCGAGCTGGCTCAAACCGGTGCGAGACGAGCTGGTCGACATGATCACCGCAGCGGGCCGGGTGATGACCGCTGGAGAGTTGGCTACCGCGCTGCGTACTGGGCGGGGTGCCGCCGACGACGCCCCGGAACGCGTCATGGCTCGGGCGCTGGCGGTCGTGCGGGCGGCGGTGGAGGCCGAGGTGTGGGCGGGCTTGCACGCGCCGGACGGTGCGAACGCCGACCCGAGGTTGCAGGTGTTGCGGCGCGGCGCGCGGTTGCTGATCGCCTGCGAGTCGCTGCCAGGGTCGGATTATCCCAGTGCACCCGAGCTTGCGGACTATGCGCGCGATCTTGGTGCGTGCGCCGATGATCTGGTGCGCCGCGAGCCGTTGCCGGGGCGCGGCGTGGTGGTGCGGGAGTTGCGATCGGTCTCTGCGCCGGAGGGCTTGTCGCCGCTGGCCGACACCCGGCTGGTGGAGCTGGCCTCGGACTGTTCGGAGGACGCGGCCGCGTCGCCACGGCTGGAGCTGTATCCCCGGGGGCTCGATTTGGTGTCCGCGCTGCGGATCTCGCAGGCCGCTGCGGGGGCGCGCCGGGACCGTGGGCTCACCGTGGCGGAACTGTTGGCGCGGGTGCGGGCACGATTCCCGGAGCTGGCGCTTGATGAGCGCATCACGCACGTGCGGTTGGAAGAGGCGCTGCGTGCCGCAGGCTTCACGCTGGAGTACGACACGGCGTCGCGGGCGTTCCGGCCCCCGGCCCCGGAGTTGTCGCGGCTGGCCACCTCGTCGAGCACCGCGATGAGCGGGCACGGCAGGTCGCATGCGGCCGGGCTGGACCCGGCGCAGGTGCTGGCGGGCAAGTTGACCACGGCGGTGGAGCATGGTGGTTTCCTGGCGTTGACAGTGCAGGTTGCCCGGCTTCCTGGAACGGCGGAGGCGTTGGTCGCGGCCTACCCGGTGCGGCCGGTGGACGTGGATCGGGAGTTCCTCTCCGCGTTCCGGGCGCTGGTCGCCGAGCGCGGCCAGGATTGGGGAAAGGTGCGCTCGTTGGATGCCCGCTACGGCGAGACCGGGCAGATGTCACGAGGCCTTGCCTCGTACGTGCGTGCCTCCTGGGAGCG
>JBOHEL010000420.1:0-4623 GCA_050700995.1 Sciscionella sp.
CCCGGTCGGCCATCATGACCTGGGCTTCGCCATTGTCGGTCATGGTGGCCTCCGGTGTTGTGCGGGACACCCGCGCCCGGTCGGCCATCATGACCTGGGCTTCGCCATTGTCGGTCATAATGACTCTCCGCAGTCACGTTTGCACTGTGGAGTGAAGTTACCGGCTGGTTCGTGGGAGAGCCACCGCCGATCGTCGGGAATGTGGTGTTTCATTTCGAACGCGGCTAACGCGTGGTGATGCGACGACTCGCCGAAATGGAGGAGGTTGCCACTCTCGGATCACGGAGTTCTACGGTGTGTGCGTGAGCGAGGCTGATCGAACGCGTGGCAGCGTGAGTGGTGAACAGGGGCGCATGGCGTCCGCACTGGTTCCGGCGCCGCGTACCCGTCCGCCCGCCGGTGATGCGCTGGCCCGCGTTGTGCAGCGGGTGCTGGGGCCAGGCGCTCACCGCGTGGTCGCCCTTGGCGATCTGCTCGCGGGCGTGGTCTCCGGTCGGGTGGATGCGGTGCGGGCGTGCGACGACGAATTTCCCCGGCTGGCCCATGAACGGGCCCTGCAACATGCCTTGCGTACCGCCAGGCAGGCGCTGCGCCCTGGTGGAATGCTGGTTGCGGCTGTGCCTGAGTTGGGGCGGCTGCGCAGGCTGCGGACCGCGGCACCGCCGCCCTCGGTGGTTCGCAGCGGAGACGACCGCGAGGTCACCGTGCAGGTATGGGACTGGGCCGAGGACGGCGAGTCCTACGGCCTGGAGGTAATCCGCCTGGTCAGACATCAGGGTAGCTGGGAGATAGGTGAGGTGGCCGCGACCCGTCATCGCGTGCTGTCGGCCGAGGAGACCGGGTCGCGCCTTGCCGATGCCGGCTTCCGAGGTGTTCGGAGGCTGACCCCGACAGAGGCAGGGCATCGGGTGCCGGTGTGGATCGCGGGCGCTTGAGGTATGGCCATGGCGCGGTCGGTAGGCGGGCGGGCCGTGGAGCTCACTCCGGAACGTCTGGACGAAATGCCCAGTGACGCGTCCTGTAGACTGCCGGAGTGGTTGTACTCAGGGAATAGCCGGTCGCGCTGACCGCCGGTAGTCGCCGGTGGTCCAGCCTCATGCACAGCAAACCGTCCTTGAGTCGCACCACAAGCCACGGAGCCTCCTCGGTGATCACCGCTTCCGATCTTGAGCTGCGCGCTGGCTCGCGCATCCTGCTTTCCGGCGCCACCCTGCGGGTGCAGCCAGGCGATCGCATCGGCCTTGTCGGCCGTAATGGCGCCGGGAAGACGACCACACTGCGGGTGCTTGCTGGGGAGAGCGAGCCGCACGGCGGCGAGGTGAGCCCGGCCGCCGAGCTCGGCTACCTGCCACAGGATCCACGAGAGGGCGACCTGTCGGTAACGGCGAGGGACCGCGTGCTCTCCGCGCGCGGCCTCGACGAGTTGCTTGCCAGGATTCAGAAGGCGCAGACCGCGATGGTCGAACTGGTCGACGAAGCCGAGCGCGACAAGGCGATCGCCAGGTACGGCAGGCTGGAGGAGCGGTTCTCCTCGCTCGGGGGCTATGCCGCAGAGAGTGAGGCCGCGCGGATTTGTGCGAACCTCGGGCTCGCGGCGCGCGTGCTGCAACAGCCGCTGAGTACGCTTTCCGGCGGTCAGCGGCGGCGGGTTGAGCTGGCGCGGATCCTGTTCGCCGCTTCGGAATCGGGTGCGGGAGGCCGTTCGGGGACGACCTTGCTGCTCGACGAGCCCACCAACCACCTTGATGCCGACTCCATCGTGTGGTTGCGCAGCTTCCTCTCAGGCCACGACGGTGGGCTGGTGGTGATCAGTCACGATGTGGAACTGCTGGCCGACGTGGTCAACAAGGTGTGGTTCCTCGATGCCACCCGCGGTGAGGTCGACGCCTACAACATGGACTGGAAGCGTTATCTCGCTACCCGCGCCAATGACGAGGCGAGGCGTCGGCGCGAACGTGCCAATGCCGAGAAGAAGGCGTCCGCGCTGCAGCAGCAGGCCGCGAAGATGGGTGCGAAGGCCACCAAGGCTGTCGCCGCGAAGAACATGGCCCGGCGCGCGGAGAAGTTGCTATCCGGGCTTGAGGAGACCCGCCAGCACGACAAGGTCGCGAAGATTGTCTTTCCCGCTCCGGCTCCCTGCGGGAAGACGCCGCTGACCGCCGAGGGGCTCTCGAAGTCCTACGGTTCGCTGGAGATCTTCACCGGAGTCGACCTCGCCGTCGACCGCGGTTCCAGGGTGGTCGTGCTCGGCCTCAACGGTGCGGGGAAGACGACGCTGCTGCGGCTGCTCGGCGGGATGGAGCCCGCCGACACCGGCCAGGTGGTGGCGGGTCACGGCCTGCGGATCGGCTACTACGCCCAGGAGCACGAGACCCTTGACCACAACGCGAGCGTCTGGGAGAACATTCGGCACGCCGCTCCTGACACCGGTGCGCAGGAGTTGCGCAACCTGCTCGGCACATTTCTCTTCACCGGCGAGCAGCTGGCACAGCCAGCGGGCACGCTCTCAGGCGGTGAAAAGACCCGCCTTGCCCTGGCCGGCCTGGTTTCCAGCGCGGCGAACGTACTGCTGCTTGACGAGCCGACCAACAACCTCGATCCGGCAAGCCGTGAGCAGGTGCTTGACGCACTGCGGCGCTACCACGGTGCCGTGGTGCTGGTCACTCACGATCCCGGTGCCGTCAAGGCGCTTGAACCGGAACGGGTGATCTTGTTACCGGACGGTACCGAGGATCACTGGTCGGCCGATTACCTGGATCTGGTCCAGTTGGCGTGAGCTGTGCAGGGATTATTTAGGCGCGATCTCGCACTTTCGCCTGGCGCTCTGGCCATTCGTGTTCGATCATTGCCAGGAAGGGGTCGAGTTTGGCCAAATCTGATCTGTGCTACGGAGGCGGGATACGGTGGCTGATCTGAAAAAGGGTGCCCGGATCACTGGCACCACCCGCGACAAGTTGGCGGGCGATCTCAAGAAGAAGTACGAGAAGGGTGCGAGTATTCGCGCCCTCGCGGAATCCACCGGCCGGTCGTACGGGTTCGTGCATCGAGTGCTGTGCGAATCGGGCGTGCAACTGCGGGGTCGCGGCGGTGCGACCAGGACGCGCAAGAAGTAGTCGGTACGCGTTAGCGCCATTGTCGCCGCGCGACAGCGGCGGTTCCCGGGTGCATCACGGAGTGCGTGTGATGCACACCGGAACCGCGTTCTGGGCTGCGCGCACAAGTTATCGCAGCTCAGGGACGCGCGCGGTGTAGCGGTCGAGTAGTTCCGCGTTGGCTTCGTCGCCGCCAGATACGTTGGCGCTGCGCCAGAGCGGCACGTCGACCCCTCGGGCGGCTGCGGCATCGGACACCGTGGCAAGCAGCAGGTTCCACAGGAACGCCGCCGCGATCGTGGACAGCGCGGCGGTGACGGGAGTGGCGCTGGGGTAGGTGGCGTCTCCGGCTGGCACCAGGGTGTCGAGCACGATGCTCGCCTCCGCTGCCAGCGTGCTGCCCGCCCGGCGCGGAGCGGTTGTCGAGGCCACCGAGGATGTGACTGCTATCACAGGCAATCCGCGGTGCGTCGCGAGTGCGGCGAGCTCGACAGGGTAAGGGTTGATGCCTGAGTTGGAGAACACCACGAGCAGGTCCCGCTCGCCGCAGTCCGCCGCACCGAGCAGCTCGGCGGCCAAGCCGCTACGACGCTCGCTGCGTGTGCTTTCCTGCGCGCCCTGCAGTGGCAGCAGCACCGGTAGGTACAGCGGGCGCACGCAGGCAAGTCCGCCTGCCCGGTAGAAGGTCTCGGCAACAGCGGCCAACGAGTGCCCCGCCCCGGCGGTGTGGATCAGGCCGTCGGCACGAACGCACTCGAGCACGGCTTCGGCGCTCGCGAGCAGCTCAGCGCCATTGTGGCGCTCGACACGCTCCAAGTGGTGCTGCACGCTTCGGCGGTAATGATCGGTCATCGATACCACTACCTCTCTACTGGCGGTGACGGGGTGGGGGTCAGCGCTGCGATCGGAGCTTAGTGGTCTGGACCAACTTGGGCGAGGGTCGTCCGCTACTCGCTGCTGGCGTCGAGTTCGCCGAGGTCAACGGAGTGCACACCGTCCAACTCGGAGAGTGTGGTGGCCAGCTCGTCGATGGGGCGCCTGCCGGTCAGCCGTAATCGCAGGTCGATCAGGTGGGTGGCGGGCGACGTTTCCTGCTCCTTGCCCTTGGACTCGTAGCCGCTTGCCGGCCTTCGCTCGGTGTGCACTTCGGCCACCGAGAAACCGGAGCCGGTGGCGATTCCCAGCACGTGGCGCAGCACGCCGCGGCCGTCCACATAGCTCACCCGGACGGTGGAGGATGCCGGGCGGGACCGCGTCAGCACTCTGAGCAGCGGCGGGTAGCCGTAGACCACCAGAAAGTGCGCGGCGGTGATGACCGCGGCCAGTACCGGCAGGCCCGCGCCACAGGCAGAGCCGACCGCCGCCGTCAGCCACACGACCGCGGCAGTCGTGAGCCCACGGACGATGTCCTGGCGCACGAAGATCAGGCCACCACCGATGAAGCCGATGCCGGTGACGATCTGGGCCGCGACCCTGGAGGGATCGAGTATGACCTGACCCTCTTGCAGCACGTCGGTGAAGCCGTACTTGG
>JBOHEL010000421.1:0-4597 GCA_050700995.1 Sciscionella sp.
GGATCCACGCGCCACCGGTGAACCAGCTGGCCACCGCGTGGGGGTCCTGAACGGTCCTGATGAGCGTCAGCAGGAACGGCACCGGGTAGATCAACGTACCGAGCAGCTGCATCCACGGCTGGCACAGATAATACAGGATCTCCAGTGCCCCCATCGTGGACAGGTGCCGTGAGTTCCAGATCTGCCGAATGTAGCGGGCGCACTGCATGGTGCCCTGGCCCCATCGGGTGCGCTGCGCCAGGAACCGCCGCATGCTGTATAGCGCTTCCTGGTCGACGTGGGTATCCGCGCTGTAGCCGGTCTTCCAGCCCTCGGTGAGTAGGTGCACGCCGAGTTCGAAGTCTTCGAGCAGTGAACGCCGCCATGGGGTGCGGGTGGGGCCCGCGATGGAGTCCAGCGCGGACAGCCGGGTGAACTGGCCGTTGCCGCCCATGGAGATCGTTCCGGTGTAGCCACGGGAGAGTTGGATGGCGGAGATCGCGGTACGGAACTCGAGGTCCTGCATCCTGACGAGCAACGAGCCCAGCCGCCGCTTGCAAGCGCCAAGGTGCTGCGGCGGGCGGTCCCGGTTGATCATCTGCACGTCGATCTGCACCGCGCCGACTCCGGCATCGCCGAACAGGTGTGGTGCCGCGCAGACGTCAAGGCAGTTCGGCGCAGGCCTGCCGTCGGCGTCCACCACGACGATCACCGCCCTGCCCGCGTCGGCATGCCTGCCCATCCATTCCTTCAGCGCCCGGTAGGCGGTGTTGAGTGCGTCGCCCTTGCCGGTGCGGGCGTACGGGCGGTAGCGCTGCACGAGATGGACGTGCCGATCGGTACTGCCGTTGTTGCGCCTTGCCCCCCGTACCACGCTAGCGGTGCGATCGTCGGAATCATCGTCGATGATCCACACATGGGCGTGCCGGAACGTGGTGCGCAGGTAGCTGATCGTGTCGCCGATGACGGCTTCCTCGTCCCGGCAGGGCACGAGGAAGTGCCATTCGAGGTCTGTCGAGGTGCCGACCTGTGCGGGTTTGCGTCGTAAGAACGGCACCACGATGAGGCAGACGTAGGTCAGGAACGCCACGCTCATCGTCAGCGCGAGCGCCTGTGCGCAGCCGATGACGACGTCAAGGCTCATGGCGCGGGCGCCTCCTGGTCGCTGGGGGGCTTCGGCGTGCGGGTACCACGCGTCGAGAGCCACACGAAGAGCACCAGCGCGATCGCGCCGCCGAACACACTCACGATCGAGCCGAGCAGGGTGTGGCCCCAGTAGTAGCCGGTGCTGGTACCAAACCAGTCCACCAGCCCGACCAGCAGCAGCAGCCGCAGCTGGTTGACGACGAAGAGTACGACAGCGGCGATGGCCAGCGAGATGATCACGCGCTTGGCGATCCTGGGTCGGAGGAAGATCATAACCGCCGCGACGAGCACCAACGGCAGGATCAGCAGTGCGGAGGTGCATTCCGGTGCCATCCGCAGCCCGAGGGGGCTGGGACCGCCGAGCCCGAAGTAGAAGGTCTGGTTGGCGGCGTCGATGTAGGTGCCGGTGCTGGAGGCGAGCAGCCCGGTGATCGTGCCCGCGACGACGATCTCCACCGTGCGGTACGCCCGCAGGAAGATCACCAGGCAGGCGGCTACGGCGAGCAGCGCGAGTACCAGGAATTTCGTCGGACGTGGCGTACTGGGAGCAGACGTGGAAGCCGCGACCGTCACTGCTTGCCTCTCTCGTGCTCGAAATACTTTTCTCGCCAACGGCGTATCGGCGTGGCGTTTTTCTTCGTTACAAGAATTCAGTGTGGCGTGAATCACAGCTCAAATATAGAAATGTGACACCGCCTCGGTGGTGCACCGTAGCGAATGGAAAACTCGGCGCTTCCACCGCCCTGTTAGCGTGGTTTTCCTGCGGCTTTTACTAAACGTAAGATGGCATGTGACGGTCCGTCACGCTGCTTTCAGGTTCCGGTCGGCCTGTGCGCTTCGACCGGTATGTCACTGCGTTCTACACAGCCTAAAGTATGAAGATCAACACGTTATCGCACGTAGAGCGATATAAATTGCAGCAGTAATCACCCGAACGAGTGGTGCGGTACAGGCAACTATGTAGTGACGGCATCCGATGGGGTGATCACCGGATTTGTTTATTCGCTTTGCCGAGGTCCAAAAGTGAGGGGCTGCGTTTTTGCGCTGCCGAAGTGCCTGCTAAGTTTCGCCTGGTTTTCACGGCTCGGTCGTGCGAGACGACGCGGGGATCCCTCCTGTCCCGAGCTACTCACCCGCAGAACTTCGGAAGGACTATTTGATGAGGCAACGCATGCTGCGCGGAGGTGGCTTGGTCGTGCTGGCCGCCGCTGCCGCGCTAGTTGTCGGCACCGTGCCGGCATCGGCCGCCACCGGCGGCGCCTCGGCATACGGCGCGCAGGTGCAGGTCAGCTTGCTCGGACAGAAGGCGGTGGACATCCCGCCGACCCCTTCGGTCACCGACACCGACAACCCATCGTCCAAGGACCTTGCGCACCTCAACGTGAATGGCGTGCTGCACGCCAAGGCGCTGGCGGTCAAGGCCAACAAGAACACCAGCACCGGCGAGGTCACGTCGTCGGCCTCCGTCGGTGTGCTGAATCTGCCGCTGCTCGCGGGCGTCGCCGACGGCGTGCCGACGGCGAAGGCAATCACGGCTACCTGTGACGCCACCACGGCGGGGATCACCGGGAAGACCACGATCGCCAGCCTGAACCTGTACCGGCTCGGCAATGGCGCGGTGGGCGACAACATCGCCCCGGACACGACGATCGCCCTGAAGGCCGGCGATGTGAACATCGCGACGCTGATACTGAACGAGCAGATCCACAACTCCGACGGCAGCCTGACCGTCAACGCGATCCACATCAGGCTGCTCGGCGCTGCCCTGGCGCAGGTTGCCAAGGGCGACATCATCCTCTCCTCGGCGACATGTGGCCCTGCCGCACCGCCCACCGCGCTGGCTTCGGGCGCCGGCCTGTGGATCGGCCTCGGCCTGCTTGGTGCGGTTGCCGTGCCGACAGGTGTCGCGGTGAGCCGCAAGCGCAAGGCCCACGCCACGGCTGCGGTCTGAGGACGCACGGGTAACCGGAAGGAGTCACAACTATGTACAAGGCTCCCGGAGGGGGTGGCGCGGTCGCCGCGGGCGGCGCGGGCACCCTGGCATACACCGGTGCCAGCGTGATGTGGTGGATGGTGCTGGCGATAGTGCTGCTGGTGATGGGCGCTGCGCTGCTACTGGCCACCAAGCGCCGTAAGGCGCGGCTCGGCAGCCCGGAGTAAGGGAATCCCCTGGTGACACATCGTGGCTGGTGGGAACGTGCGTGACGTTCGCACCAGCCACGATGTTGCGTACCCTCTGAGACCTCGACTGAATGAGGACGAGTTGTGACCAGCGACGTGCTGCTGCTCGCGGGGACAAGGCCGGAGGCGGTCAAGGTTGCCCCTGTCGCACTGGCGCTTGCCGCGCATTCGGAGCTGCGGCCCGTGATTGTTCACAGTGGACAGCACGACGGCATGGTCGAGCAGGCGCTGGCACCGTTCGGGCTGCGCCACGACGAACGTCTACCGGTGCTGCGCGCCAGCGGCACGCAGGCCGAGTTGTTCTCCGCGCTGCTGCCGGAGCTTGACGAAGTGCTGCTCCGGCGCGCCCCCTCGGCGATGCTGGTGCAGGGCGACACGTCGACTACGCTGGCAGGGGCGCTCGCCGCGTTCTGGCGAGGCATTCCCGTGATTCACCTGGAAGCCGGGCTGCGCACCGGCGACTTGCGCGCGCCGTTCCCGGAAGAGGGCAACCGCCAGATGGTGTCGCGGATCGCCGCGTTGCATCTTGCGCCGACCGAAGCCGCCGCAGCGGCATTGCGGGCGGAATCGGTGCCACACCAACGAATCGTGGTGATCGGCAACACCGTGGTCGACGCGGTCCGCCACATCGCACAGGCAGGGCTCGCGCCGACCGATCCGGTAGTGGGCGAACTCGCTGCCACCGGCGGCAGGCTGCTGCTGGTGACTGTGCACCGCAGGGAGTCGTGGGGTGAGGGGCTGGGTCGGGTACTGGACGCGGTGCGCCAGATCGTGACCGAACACCCCGATGTCGTGGTGCTGTTGCCCGCACACCCGAATCCCGCGGTCAGCGGGCAGGTGGATGCCGCGTTCGATGATCACCCGGCAGTGCGGGTCACCGGGCCGTTGGACTATCCGGACCTGGTGTGGGCGCTGCGGCGGTCCTCCCTTGTGCTGACTGATTCCGGCGGCATCCAGGAGGAGGCGCCGAGTTTCGGGGTGCCGGTGTTGGTCGCGCGCGAGGTCACCGAGCGCAGGGAGGCGGTCGACGCGGGCTACGCATGGCTGGTCGGCACCGATACCAGTCTGATCGTCGCCGAGGCACGGCGGCTGCTTTCCTCGCGCACCAGGCTCGCCGCGGAGGGCAACCCTTACGGCGACGGTACTGCGGGCCCCCGCGCGGTCGAGGCGATCGAGAACTTGCTCGCCCAGCATCCGTTGGCAGCCACCACACCGTGAGTACTTTCACCGGTTATAGCCGTCTGTCATGTCTCAGCACTTCGCGTACACATGTGTCTCAGCACTTCGCTGA
>JBOHEL010000422.1:0-4593 GCA_050700995.1 Sciscionella sp.
CGCGACCACGGCCGAGACCGGGTTCCAGTCCGCGATCGTGCGCAGCCACGCTGGCATGCCGCCGGTCGGTACGAAGGTGTTGGAGATCATGGTGAACGGCATGACCAGCGGTGCCAGCCGGTCGGCCGTCTCCTCGTTCTTCGTGATCAGACCGAAGAACACCCCAACCCAGGTCAGTGAGTAGGCGAACAGCACCAGCAGCCCGAACGCCGCCATGGCCTGGCCAAATCCATTGTGGATCCGCCAGCCGACTGCCAGCCCGCAGATGACCATGATCACCATGCCGATCACGTGCATGATCAGGTCCGCGCCGGTGTGTCCGAAAGGCACCGCCGAGCGTGCCATCGGCATCGAGCGGTAGCGGTCCATCACGCCCTTGCCGTTGTCCGCTGCCACCCGTTGCAGCGTCGCCATGACCGCGAACGTCGAGCTCATCGCGAACAGCCCCGGTATCAGGTATTCGCGGTAGTTTCCCCCGCCTGGGACGGGGATGGCGCTGCCGAAGATGTAGCCGAAGATCACGATCATGATCACCGGAAACAGCAGCGTCCCGATGATCTCGCCAGGTGAGTGTTTGAGCCGGGTGAGGTTGCGCCGCACCAGCGTCCACCCGTCGAGCAATGTCCAGCGCAGCCGACTCGCGGTGTCCGTGGCCGGTAGATCCATGGTGGTCATCGGGTCACGCTCCCGGCAAGCTCAGCTGTCTCGGTCGGTTCGGCATGGTGACCGGTGAGCCGCAGGAACACCTCGTCCAGCGTCGGCTTGTGCACGGATACGTCCGCGGCGGTGGCTCCCACCGCGTCCAACTCACGCACGATCACCGGCAGCGTCAGAGATGAGCCGGCAGGGAAGCTGACCTTGCATAGTTCGGGCTCGCTCAGCACCTCGGCGTCGGCCAGTCTTGCGAGCACATCAGCGGCGACCGGCAGCGCGTCGGCGCCGGTGAGCACTACCTCTACCCGGTTGCCGATGGTGGACTTGAGCTCGTCCGGCGCGCCGGAAGCGATCACAAGGCCCCGGTCGACTACGGCGATGTCATCGGCGAGCTGGTCGGCCTCGTCGAGGTACTGCGTTGTCAGCAGCACCGTGGTTCCCGTCGCGACGAGCTGACGGATGGTGTCCCAGATTTCGTTCCGACTATGCGGGTCAAGCCCGGTCGTCGGCTCGTCGAGGAACAGCAGCGGCGGCGCCACGATCAGGCTGGTGATCAGGTCCAACCGCCGTCGCATACCGCCCGAGTAGTGCTTGACCAGCCGGTTTCCCGCCTCGGCCAGTTCGAACCGCGCCAGCAGCTCGTCCGCTCGGGTGCGCGCCGCACGCTCTCCGATGTGATAGAGGCGTCCGAACATCACCAGGTTCTCCCGCCCGGTGAGTTTCTCGTCAAGCGCGGCGTGCTGCCCCGCCAGCCCGATCAGGTGGCGGACCTTGTCGGCCTCGGTGACGACGTCGTGGCCGGCGATGCTCGCTCGGCCCGCGTCCGGTGCGAGCAATGTGGCCAGCACACGGATAGCGGTCGTCTTACCCGCGCCGTTGGGCCCGAGCAACCCGCAGACGGACCCCTCGGTCACCTGCAGATCGAGGCCGCGCAGCGCCTCCATATCGCCGAAGCGCTTGCGCAGCCCCTCGGCGAGTACGAGCGGTTCTCCCATGATCCCCTCCAGTGGGTACGTTGTACGCAACTAAGCTAGCGTAGCGGGTACGTTGTACGCAACTAGGATATGGGCGTGATGGAAGACAGCGAACCGATTATCTGGATGCGACCGGAAGTCACCGGCCGTGGCAAGGCCCCCGCCTACAGCCGGGAGCAGATCGCGAAGGCCGCAGTCACGATCGCCGACGCCGAAGGCATCGACGCGGTGTCGATGCGCAAGGTCGCCTCAGCGATCGGTGCAGGCACGATGTCGCTGTACCGTTACGTGCACAACAAGGACGAGCTCTACGCCCTGATGGTCGATGCGGTCTCGGGTGAGGACGCCGCTGACGCCGGAGGCGACACCGACTGGAGGCACGGGCTGCACGATATCGGGCGCGGCACCCGCCGAGCCGTGCTGCGCCACCCGTGGCTGATGACGGCGGCGGCCGCCGCCCCCGCGATGGGGCCGAACACGCTGCGCGGGATGGAACAGATGATGTCCGTCGTTGACGGTCTTGGACTCGACATCGACGAGATGTTCGAGATCGTGACGACCGTGATGACCTTCGCGACCGGGTTCGCGCAGAACGAGCTGGCGCAGGCGCGGGCCATGCTGCGCAGTGGGATGGACAAGCAGCAGTACCAGTTCCGCGGTGCCGCGTACATCCGGTCATTGATCGGCAGCGGCGACTACCCGTACCTGCGGCAGATCGTCGTCGACGCAGCCATCCCGCACCTTGACGACGATGCCGTGTTCGAGCGTGCGCTTGGCCGCATCATCACCGGCATTGCCGCAGGCATCGATCCGACCGACCTTTCCTCGGCCAACGCGGGTACCAAGTGTGACCGTTCAGAGACTGAGCGCGCTCAACCTGCGTAGATTGCTGCGATGTCGGCGGAATAGTTTTCGCTCACCACGTTGCGCTTGAGCTTGAGGCTTGGGGTGATCTCCCCACCCTGCTCGGTGAAGTCCTTGGGCAGGATGCGGAACTTCTTGATCGCCTCGGCCTTCGACACCGACGTGTTCGCCTCGTCCACTGCGGCCTGCACGTCCGCTCGCAGGTCTGGATCGTCGATCAGATCGGCGGGAGTGGCTGTCTCTGGCTTGCCGTGCTGGGACTTCCACGCCGGGAAGTACTCCTCGTCGATGGTGATCAGCACGGCGATGAACGGCTGCTTGTCGCCGACGACCATGCACTGGCTGACCAGCGGGTTCGCGCGGAGCCGGTCCTCAAGCCCGGCAGGCGAGACGTTCTTGCCGCCCGCGGTGACGATCAGCTCCTTCTTCCTCCCGGTGATCCGCAGGTAACCATCGTCGTCGAGCGACCCGAGGTCGCCGGTCTGGAACCAGCCATCGTGCACGCTTTCCTTGGTGGCCCGCTCGTTGTTCCAGTACTCGCCGAACACGACCTCACCAGAGAGCAGGATCTCGCCGTCCTCGGCGATCCGCACCGAGGTACCCGCGACCGGCATGCCGACCGTACCGATCTTGTAGTGCTTCTCGGTGTTGACACACGCCGCGGCCGACGTCTCGGTGAGGCCGTAACCCTCAAGCACGGGGATACCGGCCCCGCGGAAGAAGTGAGCGAGCCGTTCCCCTAGCGGCGCGCCGCCGGAGACCGCCGCCGTGCAGCGGCCGCCAAGGGCGGCACGCAACTTGGCGTAGACCAGCTTGTCGAACAGCAAGTGCTTGGCACGCAACACCACGCCGGCGCCACCAGCATCCCGTGCCTGGCTGAACCGCACCGCGACCGCTTCCGACGCGTCGAAGATCTTGCCTTTACCTTCGGAGTGAGCCTTCTGCTTGGCGGTGTTGTAGACCTTCTCGAACACGCGGGGCACGGAGACCACGAACGAGGGACGAAACGACCCCAGATCGGTGACCAGATTCTTCACATCGGCGGTGTGCCCGACGGTCAGCCTGGCATACACGCAGGTCAACCCCAGTGCTCGGGCCAGCACGTGGGCCAGCGGCAAGAACAGCAGCAGTGAGTTGCCCTGCTCCATCAGCTCCGGGAACGCGGTCGTGTTCGCCTTCACCTCGGCCAGCAGGTTGCGGTGGGTGAGCACACACCCCTTCGGCCGTCCCGTGGTACCCGAGGTGTAGACGATCGTCGCGGGGGAGTCCGCGGTGAGGGTGCGCCTGCGAGCGTGCACATCCGCATCGGAGATCTGCGCGCCCGCCGTGGTCAGCTGCGCAACTGCCCCCGAAGTGGCGTCGATCTGCCAGACCTGGCGCACGGCGGCCAGCTTGTGCACCACGTCGTCTACCGTGCTCCGGTGTGCGTCGGTCTCCACCACCAGCCCGGTGGCCCCCGAGTCCGACAGGATCCATTCCACCTGCTCGGCAGACGAAGTCTCGTAAATCGGCACGGGTATCGCGCCAGCGCACCAGATCGCGAAGTCAAGCAGTGTCCATTCGTATCTGGTGCGTGACATCAGACCAACGCGGTCACCCGGTTCGACGCCGGATCCGATGAAACCCTTCGCCGCCGCCAGCACCTGTGCCGCGAACTCGCGTGCGCCGACGTCGTGCCACGCGCCGTTGCGGCGCTGGCGGAAGCTGACGTCGTCCGCGAAGCGTTCGGCGTTGGCGAACACCATGTCGGTGAGGTTCTCCTCGGCTGCCACAACCGCTGTGGCAGGCACACTGAACTCCCGCACCCTGACCTCCATGCCATCGCTACCTGAAGTTACTGGCGGGAAACCTAGCCCCTGGGACCACCGCGGCCACAGCCAGGTCGGTCATGACATTCTCAGGTCGTGCCAGCAGTGGACGTTGTGGATGAGACCTTCCTGGCCGTCGCGCCGAAAATCGTGGCGTCCGCGTTCGCAGATCCAGGGTCGTGGCGGGCGTGGTGGCCGGATCTCGTGCTTGAAGCGTACCTGGACCGTGGCGATGCCGGGTTGCGATGGACGGTCCGTGGCGCGCTGGTCGGCACCATGGACAGGTCGAGGTC
>JBOHEL010000423.1:0-4592 GCA_050700995.1 Sciscionella sp.
GGATCCTACCGGTGCCAGGGCTCAGCCGCTCTCACCGCGCCGGTTGTGCTCGTCGAGCTGTTGTAGGAACTCCGGATCGTCGTCAGGTGCCACCGGACGGGATGGTGGCTGAGACGAGTGGACCTCGACGCGGCCTGCGTCGAACGCACGCCACACCAGGATGGCGATAACTACCGCGCCGATCGTCGCCAACAGGTAAAGCATCAAGCAGCCGCCTTCCACGAAGCTAACCCCGTCAGGTTAGCCGCTGGCAGCAGGACAGGCTCGGCGCAGCGCCCGGCGGCTGCTCAGTGGCGGCCAGCAGGCTCCGAGGCCTCGGTGGTGAGTTCGTGCAGCAGTGACTTGACTTCGGACTCGCGGAACCGGCGGTGCCCGCCTGGAGTACGGATGGAGCCGATACGGCCCGCGGTGGCCCACCGTGTGACGGTCTTCGGGTCTACCCGAAACAGTGAGGCGACCTCGCCAGGGGTGAGCAGCCGCTCGCTGGCGCTTTGACGTGTGTGCTGGATGGATGCAGTCACTTCTCGCCTTCCTCATGGTCGTCGGGCATCTTCGTCTGACATTGCCGCAAATCGGCGTTACGGACGCATAGTGGCATCCCACCCGTCAGGTACTCGAACGCTTGGGTGATGGTAAAGAGTAAGTAAGGGACCAAACACGTGAATCCGGCATCTCCTGACCCGCCCTTGACCTGGCGGACACGCTGATGGCCTGCGCGTGCCCTACTCTCATCCGGCGTGGACGCACTCGATCGCAGGCTGATCGCCGAGTTGCGAGCAAATGGCAGGGCGAGTTTCGCCGACCTCGCGCGCGAGGTCGGCCTTTCGGCATCCGCCGTGCACGAGCGGGTCGGCAAACTTGAATCAACCGGCGTGATCACTGGCTACCACGCTGTGGTCGATCCCACAACCGTCGGACTCGGGGTGACCGCGCTGATTGGCATACACCCAACCGATACCGCGGACGACGATGAGCTCGCGCTGGCGTTCGCCGGGCTCGACGAGGTCGAGTCATGCTATCGGGTGGCGGGTGACGAGGCGTTCATCGTCAAGGTCAGGGTCGCGACGGTGGATGAGTTGGAATCCTCGCTCGGGAGGCTGCGCAGGATCGACGGGGTCGCCCGCACCCGTACCACTGTGGTGCTTTCCACACGGTTCGAAGGGCGACCCAACCCGAGCGGGTAACCTTGCTGAGCGTGGTGGATACCGAGACCGAGTCGCAGCCGACGGACACGCTCGCGCGCGACCTGGTGCTTTACGTGTTGGGGCGCCTGGCGCTGATCGCCGTGGTCACCGTGGTGCTGATGCTGCTGAAGGTGCCCTTCCTCGTCGCCATCGTGGTGGGCATCGTGGTCGGTTTCCCGCTGGCGCTGTTGCTGCTTCGCAAGCTGAACGCGCGAGTCACCGCGGGCTTGGCCCGCCGAGGCGCGAAGCGAGCCGAGGAGCGCGATCGGTTGCGCGCGCAACTGCGCGGCGAGCAGCCACCCACTGAAGCCGACGACGACCCTTCCTGACGCGCCCACCCCGTCACGCCACGGCGAGGCCCACCCCGGTCGTGGCGGCCCACACCAGCATCGCCAGACCAGTGCTTTTCAGTACCGGAATCAGCGCCAGCCCGCTGGTGCCAGCGGCGACCTTGCGTACCGCGGGAGCCGCCAGCGGCGCGGCCAGCGATCCGAGCAGCGCCCATACCGCGCCGAACGCCAGCAGTACCGTGATCACGAACGGCGCTGTCATCAACACCAGGTAGAGCCGCCGCGTCGTGGTAGCGCCGAGCCGCACCGCCAGCGTGCGCTTGCCGAAGTCGGGATCGGTGTCCACGTCACGCAGGTTGTTCGCGATCAGCACCGAGGCCGAGAACGCGCCGACCGCTACCGCACCGCCCACCGAAGGCCAGTTCACCCGGCCTGCCTGCAGGTAGAGCGTGCCGAGCACGGCGACAAGGCCGAAGAACAGGAATACCGCGGGTTCGCCGAGCCCGGAGTACCCGTATGGTTTCGCGCCGCCGGTGTAGAACCAGGCACCGGCGAAGCACAGCACTCCGACGGCGAGCAACCACCAGTGGCCGCTCGCGGCGACCAGCACGAAACCGGCGACCGCCGCCACCGCGAAGGACAGCACGGCCGCCGCCAGCACCCGTTTCGGCGAACTGACTCCGGAACCCACCAGCCGCAGCGGGCCGACCCGGTGTTGCCCGTCGGTGCCTCGGATGCCGTCGGAGTAGTCGTTAGCGAAGTTGACCGCGACGATCAGCGAGAGCGAGACGACAAGCGCGAGCAGCGCGCGCCACCAGATGAAACCGTCTATACCGATCGCGGCACCGGCACCGAGCAGCACCGGGGCGATGGCGTTCGGCAGGGTGCGCGGCCTGGCACCCTCGATCCACTCTGCGACTGTCGCCATGGTGGATGATTCTCCGCTGTGACGGTCGCCGCACCCTGACCAGGGCTGGGTTGGTGACCAGTAGATCGGATCTTCGGCGGTGCGACGCGCACTCAGCGTGTCCACTCGTAGGTCACCGTCACCCACGTGCTGCCGGTGAGGCCGAGATCGTGGAAGGTGCCGTCGGCCAGGTCGATACCAGCGGGGTTGCGCACCTGGCGTCCGAAGCCGTCCAAGCCGTCGTTGTAGTCGTCGGTGTATGCCGCCTGCGCTTCCGGCATGCCGCGAGCGAGTTCGGTGAACAGCTCCCGAGGGGCATTCCAGTAGTCGTCGTGGGTGTTCCACGGGCCCACGTCCCACACCGGAGCCGTAACGCACTTCTTCTCGGTGCACACCTTCACGAGGAAGCCGTCGCCATGCTGGGTCGACAGCCCGCGGCGGGAGGGCAGCGCAACGAAGTGATCATCCTTCGTTATGGTGTGGCCATTCGCCGTGATGCCACCCACCAGCCCTTCCCTGGTGGCATAGACCCGGTACGCCGCAGGCTCCGGCGTCGCACGTGGACTGGCGGCGACGGATCCTGCGGTCAGCTCGACACCCTCAACAGTGGTCTGCCCGGCGAGCAGGATCCGTGCCTGCACCACAGTCACCGGAACGGCCAGCCGAACGGGGGCCGACCGCCACGGCGTCCAGCCTCCCGGGCGCCTGCCCCGCACCTGCACTTCGGCGCTGCCCTGCTGGACCTGCGCGGTGGCGGTGATCCGGTTCGCCGCGCACGGCAGCCGGTGCGGCGCGAGCAGCGCGATGCCGGTGCGCTCGCCGGAGAGGCTGGCGGGCCGAACGTCACCGATCGTGAGATCGCCGTTGACCACGCGCACATTGCTGCTGGGCGGATCCAGGGCCGTCACATCAGCCTGCCAGCGGCTGGGAGCGGCGGCGTTGGCCGCAGTCGTAGCGACTGCGCACAGCAGCAGGGTCAGTATCAGGCAGCGCGTTCTCGTTACCGGTCTTCGCATGATCGCGACTCCTTTTCACGATCATCCTGCCGCTCGTCACCGCTGGCGGCTGGGTGAATGTGACGGTGTGCACGTACGGTAATCGATTGGTGACTTGAGTCACGATCGGTCTGGCAATCGTGCGGTTTCGTCAGCCACTTATGTCGCGTGCGCCCGCGCAGCCCGGACCTCGGTCCGGCTCACCGCGTGGTGAGTAGCGCCCGCAGTACCGCGCGGTCCGGTTTGCCCGGCCCTCGCATCGGGATCTCCGGCAGCACCAAGAAGCGCTTCGGCGTGGCGGCCCGGCCCACCTGCGCGCGCACCGCATCGGCGAGTGCTTGCTCGTCGACGCCGTCGGACGCGGGCACAACCGCGGCGATCACGGCCTGCCCCCACTGTTCGTCGGCAACCCAGAACACGCAGGCGTCGGCAACCGTCGGCTCTGCCGCCAGTGCCCGCTCGACCAGCACGGGGGCGATCTTCACACCGCCGGTGTTGATCACATCGTCGGCCCTGCCGAGCACTTCGAGCCTGCCGCCGACGAGCTGCTGCCCGAGATCCCCGGTGCGGAAGCGCCCGCCACCGAAGGTCAGCGCCGTCTGCTCGGGGGCCCTGCGGTAGCCGCGCGCCAGTACCGGCCCCGCGATCGTGATCTCGCCGTCGTCAAGGGACACCTCGACGCCGTCGAGTGGCATGCCCTCGTACACGCAACCGCTCGCGGTCTCGCTCATGCCGTAGGACGGAACCGCCGCTACCCCGGCCTCTGCGGCTCGCGCCCGCAGCCGCTCTGTGGTGGCGGCCGCGCCGATGATCACCGCGTCGAAGGCGCGCAGCGCGTCGAGCGGAGCTCCGCCCGCGTCCAGCAGCCGGGTGAGCTGGGTCGGCACGATTGCGGTGTAATGCGGCGCAGGCGTTGCCAGGAGTTGGCCTGCGGCATCGGCGAAACGCTCAGGGCGAAAGCCTGTCGATATATCGACAAATACCGGTCGGGTACCTGCCAGCTGTGCACGCACGAGTACTTGCAGGCCGCCGATGTACTGCGGCGGCGTGGCCAGCAACCAGTGCCCTGCACCGCCGAGCCTGGCGTGGGTGGCCAGCGCCGACGCCCGCAGCGCGCTCGCCGGTATCAGCACCCCTTTCGGCTCACCGGTCGAACCCGATGTCGCGATCATCACAGCGGTCGGATCGGCGTCGTCGTCCTCTCCGGGGTCAAGCG
>JBOHEL010000424.1:0-4589 GCA_050700995.1 Sciscionella sp.
TCGTTGTGGGCCTTTTGAAGGACCTTCGCGTAGGCCTCGTTCTTTTCCGCGATCTGGAAAGCCTGATCCGCACCCTGACGAAAAGCGTCCCGGATGGCGTCGGCGGTGGCCCCCTCCTGACCGGCAAGGGTAGTATTAAGGGCGCTTTGCAGCGTTTCGTGAAGATTAGAGAAGTTAGTTACGATCGCTCTGCGATTGGCAAGAGCATTGGTAATAATCGTCAATGTCATTCCGCTCACCCATTGAGGGCCAACGAGCAGCGGCGACCATTCACCGGGCGGGTAATCCGGCATAGTCATTTGCACAACCGCCGGATTGTCGCCGTCGCCTCATTGTTAGCGTTCACCGCTGGTTGCTGGGCTGGATCAGAATTACGAATTCCGCCAAGAAAACCAATCAAAAGCTCCTGCAGAGAATTGGCTTCATTACGAACCGCGGTTGCCAGCTCAGGCGGGGTGGCCGGCTCTTCGGCGAGCGTTGTCAATAGATACCGACTGCCGGCATCAAATGCGATCCGCGAGAGCGCCGCCACGGCGAGTTGCTCGGTCCGGTCGCTACCTACAGGTTCTGAGTCAGCGAGATCCAGTGCATGGTCTACTTTCGCGAAGGCGGCACATACGCTGGCTTTGGCGTTGGCGACTTGCTGGTCGGTGTACGTAGGAGCGGGCGCAGGCTTGTTGTCCGGCAGCGGTCGGAACCAGCAGCCGATGGCGAGGCCGATTGCCGCCAGCGCGATCAGTAATGAAGCGAACATCGGCCACCGTCTTGGCCGGGGCGGCGCTACCTGCGGCCATGGCGGCGGCCCCGGGGCGGGCGCAGGCGGGGCGGGAGGCAGAGTCGACATGGTGTTGGATGCTACCGCTGATCAGCGGTTGCGGTAGTCACCCGTCTTCGCGGCCCAAAGCCCGGTCGAGGGCGCTCGGCGAGACAGCGGTTTGCGGTGGCCCGGCCGATGCCGAAGGTATGGCCTGAACAAGCTGGCAGACGAGGGGTGGTGGTGCTATGACGCGTGCGCCGTTGCCTGCAAGCGGTGGGTCGTGTGTCGTCGCCGGTGCCGGGTGATCGGTTGTGGTTAAGGGGCTCTTTGTAACCCGAGTTGGCTCATCCTAGTGTTCAAGTTGACCGCCGATCTTGGCGATTGCTTCGCGGAGGTCGTCGGGTAGCGGGTCGGCGGCGTTGAAGATTTGTCGGCCGGCTTTGATTTTGACGGTGCGGTAGCGTCGTGTGGTACGAACGAATTTCTTTATACTCCAACCGGTTTGATGCTCGATGTAGTGGCTGACGGCCATCGCCGCGACGACGATGCTCAGGTGCGCCTCGATCGATTCGCGCAGGTGATGGTAGATCGGTCGGGCTTGTAGATCGTGCTTGGACATCCGGAAGGCCTTCTCGATATGCCAGAGCTGGTGGTAGGCGTCGATGACGCACGTTGCGGGCTGGTCGACCAGGTTGGTGGTGTAGCCCTTCTTATCCCGACGTCGGGATAAGAAGGGTTATGCCGATGTCGGGGTTATGCCGACCGGCGGCGGGTTTTGCCTGGTGGGGGCCGTGCCGGGGCTGGATTCATCGGCATAATCACAGACTCTGCAGCCACGCGAGCAAGGGGTCGGCGGGCTGGTACTCGCCGGCGCGGGTATCAGGCTGGCGGGTGCGGTCGAGAGCCTTGCGTTTTATGGCCATGTCGGCATGGAGGTAAATGCTTGTCGTTGCTTGTGTTTCGTGGCCGAGCCACAAAGCGATGACAGCGGCATCAATGCCGGCTTCGAGGAAGCGCATCGCGGCGGTGTGCCGCAGGGTATGCACGGTGACGTGCTTGCTGGCGAGGTCAGGGCAGATGGACGTGGACTTGGCCAGATGCAGGGAGAGCCGTCGCTGAACGGCGTCGGCGGAAAGCGCGAGACCACGCGGATTCGGGAAAAGGGCCTGGCCAGCCCGGGTCGACCGCTCCTGGAGGTACGCCCTCAGCAGGGATGCTGTGGCTGATGTCAACGGGGTAGTGCGGTTCTTGCGCCCCTTGCCAGTGCAAGCCACGTGCGGGGCAGCGCCGAGATGAACGCTGGAAAGGCACAAGCCGGTGATCTCGCTGAGTCTCAACCCGGTTTGGACCGCCAGGGTGAACATGACCCGATCGCGTCTGCCGGTCCAGGTGTCGGTGGTGATCGCGTCCAGCAGAGCCTGAGTCTCCCCGTAGGTGAGAAACGTGACCTCCGGCTTCGGATGCTTCTTGACAGGAATGGTGTGAATTCGCGCGATGGTGTCCAACAGCTCAGGTGCCTTGGTGGCCTGGAAGGCCATCGTTGCTTTGATGGCCGCGAGCCGAAGATTCCTGGTGGCAACGCTATTCCCGCGGTCGTGCTCGAGGTAGTGGAGAAATGCGATCACCTGCGCCGCGTCGACGTGAGTGGTTTCGAGCTTGTGGGCCGCCACGTTCTCCCTCGCGGACAGAAACGCCAAGAAGAGCCTCCAGGTGTCGCGATAAGCCCGAATCGTCGCCGCACTCACGGCGCGCTGAGTGACCAGATGCGCGGTGAAGAACTCCTGCAGGATCGGAGCCAGTAGCGGCATCATGACTGCCTGCCCGGTTCGAGTCGTCGGGCCGCGACCGCGGCGATCTCCGGTGCTGCCTGCAAATACCAGTACGTATCGGCAGGGTTGGAGTGGCCAAGCCACACCGACAGCAACGTCAGCGTTCGAGCAGGATCACGGCCATAGTGGTAGGCGTCGATCATGGTTTGAGTCGCGAACGTGTGGCGAAAGTCGTGCAGACGCGGACGGGCACCGGCCCGAACCGGCAGACCAGCGTGCTGCACCATCTGATGAAATGCACCTTGAGCGGTGTGCTCGTTGACCGCGGTGCCGTTCTGCGTGACGAACAAGGCACTCTCGGGTCCGGTGCCAAGCCGGTGCCGGACCGGGCAGCTGAGATAACCAGCCAGCGCGTCACACGCACTCGGATCGAGCCGGACCATGCGTTGACGACCGAACTTCGCGTGAGCGATCAGGACGACTCCCTGGTCGAAATCGACATCGCCGACCGTAAGCCGCACGGTTTCCCCGATGCGCATTCCCGTGACCGCGAGCAGCCCGATCAGAGTCGTCATCGTTGCCGCACGCAGCGGGGTGAACAACTGGTGGGCCGTGGTCATCAGAGCCCGGATGTCGTTGATCGAGTACAGATATGGTGTTGCCCGGCGGGATCCGCTGACTCCTTGACGGACCCCGGGCACGCCCACGGGCAGGCCGCAGCCAGCGAGGTAGATCGCGAACCCTCTGACGGTGGACAATCGGGCGGACAGCCATCCCGGGCGCCCTCTGACGGGTGCGTGTGCCCACGCCAGCGCCTCGCCCTGGGAGAACAGCAGGCCATCGTCATGCTCGGCAGGAAGGCTGTTGGCGAACTCGGTGAGCAGGTGTTCGGCTTTCGGGTTCGGCTGGAACCCGCGAGCGGCGCGAAAGTCCATGTAGTCGCTGATCAAGGCGGATAGCTCACGCATGGTCAACCTCCACCGGCCAGGGGCGGGCAAGAACAGCCAGCGACTGAAGATCGAAGGAGGCATAGGCCATGGTCACCTGGCCATTGGCGTGACCGAGCAGTTCACCAACCTCGGTCAGGCTGCCTCCAGCGGAAAGAACGGCGCGGGCAGCCGAGTGCCGAAGCCGGTGTGCCCGCACTGTCCCCAACCCCGCCCGGGCGGCATGCCTGGCCACAACCTGGCTCACCGCTCGGCCCGTCATCGGTCTTGGTCCACCACGGACCTGCAGGAATACCTCACGGCATGCAACGCCAGCCGGGCGCCAATTCAAGTAGGCCACCACCGCCTGCCCCACGTCGTGAGGTATCGGAAAGCACAACCTGCGCCCGCCTTTGACTCTCGGAGTCACCGTCGCCGCGCGCCAGTTGAAGTCGTCCAGGCGCAACCCGGCGACCTCGCCGGCGCGCAGTCCCAGCCGGGATAACACCACCAGAAGGGCATAGTCCCGAGACCCCGTCGTCGTCCGGCGATCCGGAACCGCCAAGACCCGCCGGACATCCTCAGCAGACAGCGCCTTGGGAAGGCGACCGAACCGGTGGGTCACCACCACGCCGACCGCGGGACGCAAATCGCAGCCCGTCCAGCCCGATATCCACGCGAACCCCAGAAACGACCTGATCGCCGTCGCAATCAGCTTCAACGACTGCGGCGAGTATCGACCACCGAGATTCGTCACATACGAACGCACCCGCTGAGCTGACACGCCGCGGAGGTCAACCACGCCGGCTGGCCCACCCACCTCAGTTAGGAATGGCAAGACATGACGGACGTAACACTCCCTTGTGGTCACCGACACGCCCTTGTCAGCCGCCAGGAAACGCTCAAAGTCGTTGACGGCCAACTTCATCCGGAGCTGGCGCCCTCCGCAACCAACACTGCTGTTCATGCTGGGAACTCCTTCCTTCTGAATTGCAAGGAAGGCCAGCATCGCGCTCAGGCCACGAATCTGTGATTATGCCGATGAATCCAGCCCCGGCACGGCCCCCACCAGGCAAAACCCGCCGCCGGTCGGCATAACCCCGACATCGGCATAACCCTTCTTATCCCGACGTCGGG
>JBOHEL010000425.1:0-4589 GCA_050700995.1 Sciscionella sp.
ACGTCCACGTAGAACTGCTCGTACCAGCGGCGGAGCTGGTAGACCGGGCCGTCCTCCTCGCACAGCAGCGGGTTGTCGATACGGGTCTTGTTCTTCCAGATCGCGACGTCCTGCTCGAACCCGGTCCTGATGTAGTCGCCCATCTTGCGGGCCATCCGGTCGGCGGACTCGCCGCTGAGCTTGTCGCTGCGCTCCACGATGATCCCGTACTGCAGCACGAAGGTGTTCGCGGTGACGGGGTAGTGGCAGTTGATCAGGACCGAGTCGATGTCCATGCCCTCGTAGTGGTACGTCAGCTCGTCAATCATGAACGACGGGCCGTAGTAGCCAGCGACCGAGGTGTTGCCCAGCAGCTTCGGCTGCCCGTTCTTCGCGGCGGGCCGCATGTCCTCGCGGCCGACGCCGCGCTGGAACTGCTTGGCGACGTGCCCTTCGAAGACGTTCTTGAAAAAGGTCGGGAAGGAGAAGTGCACGTAGAAGAAGTGCGCCATGTCCACGACATTGTCGACGACCTCGCGGCAGTTGGCGTCCACCAGCGTCTCGTACCAGACCCAGTCGGTCCAGTCGTCACGGCTGGCACCCTCGATGCGTGGGATCTCCTGCTCGGCGATCGGCGGCTTGCCCTCCCGATCGTTCCAGACGAACAGCATGCCGTCCTGCACGACGGTGGGCCAGGCGGCGGTACGGGCCCGCAGCGGCACCCTACGGCTGTAGGGGATCTGCTTGCAGCGGCCGTCGCCGCCCCACCGCCAGTCGTGGAAGGGGCAGGCGATCTCGTTGCCCTTCACGGTGCCGCGCGACAGGTCGCCGCCCATGTGCCGGCAGTAGGCGTCGAGCACGTTCAGCTCGCCGTCGGCGCCGGAGAACACCACCAGCTTCTGGCCGAAGGCATTGATCGTGTGCGGCGTGCCGTCGGCGAAGCTCTTGGCCAGCCCAAGGCAGTGCCAACCCCGGGCGAACCGCGCCGGTGCCGCGCCCGCGTCGATCGTCCGTACCTCGTCCGTTGCCGGCTGCGCTGCGGTCATCCTCGGCTCTCCTTCCGCCCTGTACTGGCCTGACAGAAGGTAGGGCGCTGGGCGCGCCGGTGCCCGTGCGGTCCCACTGACCGGAAGCGTCCGGCCGCTTCTCGCCGCAAACGGCGCACCATCGGCGGCGAGAACGAAGGAGTGCAGATGGCTGAGGACGTCCTTGCGGCGGTGACATCGCTGCTGCCCGCGCTGGCCGAGCGCGCGGCGAGCACCGACGAGCGGCGAAGAGTGCCCGAGGAGAGCATCCGGGAACTGTCCGACGCCGGGGTGTTCGCCATGCTGGCGCCCAAGCGCTTCGGCGGTACGGAGTGTGACCCCGGCCGGTTCTACGAGGCCGTCAGGGCGATCGGCGGTGCCTGCGCGTCCACCGGATGGGTGGCCGCGGTACTGGGGGTGCATCCCTGGCAGCTCGGCCTGTTCGCGGAGCTGGCGCAGCAGGACGTCTGGGGCGAGGACCCGGACACGCTGCTGTGCTCCTCGTACGCGCCGGTCGGGCGGCTGACGCCGGTCGAGGGCGGCTACGAGCTCAGCGGGCACTGGAGCTTCTCCTCCGGATGCGACCACGCCTCGTGGGCGTTGCTGGGCGGGGTGCTGGTGGGTGCCGAGGGCAAGCCGGTGGATTTCCTGACCGTGCTGGTCCCGCACGGCGACTACGAGATCCTCGACGTGTGGGACGTCGTCGGGCTGCGCGGTACCGGCAGCAACGACATCGTCGTGACCAGGGCGTTCGTGCCCGAGCATCGGGTGATGCGCAACTTCGACCACTCCCAGCTGCGCGGGCCCGGCCAGCGGGTGAACTCCGGCCCGCTGTACCGCATGCCCTTCGGCGCGATCTTCACCTCGGCGATCACCGCCCCGCTGGTCGGCGCGGTCGCGGGCTGTTACGAGCACTACCTCGCGGCGATGCGCGACCGGGTGCGGCTCAGCCTCGGCGGTGGCCGATTCGCCGAGGACCAGTTCGCGCAGGTCGCGGTGGCCAGGGCGGCCTCGGAGATCGACGCCGCGATCCTGCAGACCGACCGCAACATCGCCGAGCTGTACGGGTGCGTGTCTACCGGCGGCGAGATCCCGATGGAGCTGCGGCTACGAGCACGCCGCGACCAGGTACGCAGCACCGAACGGGCGATGACGGCGATCGACCTGCTGTTCCGCACCGCGGGCGGTGGCTCGCTGGACCGCAACAACCGCATCGAGCGCGCCTGGCGCGACGTGCACGCCGGCAGCGTGCATGTCGCCAACGACGCCGACCGGGCGCTGGCCATGTACGGCAGGGGAGCGTTCGGCCTTACCGTGGAGGACAACCTGGTGTGACCGCGATCCCGCTGAGCGGTAACTTCGGGTGCGCACGCCGTGCCGGGTACCGGATCATGGCGCAGGGATACCCGTCCGGTGGCGCCGAGCCCGTGGAGAGGGACAGCAGTGCCGAGAATCGCCGAAGCCAAGCCCGCGGCCGAGCCGAGCTCGCCACGGCAGGTCGCGCGGTACCGCCGCATCCTGCGCGCGGCAGCCGACCTCGCCGCGGAGAAGGGCATCGACCGGGTGCAGATGCACGACGTGGCCAGGGATTCGGAGGTCGCGATCGGCACGCTGTACCGCTACTTCCCTTCGAAGACGCACCTGTTCACCGGGGTGATGGCCGACCAGGTCGACCGGCTGGACGTGACCGCGATCGAGCCGAAGGCCGGTGAGGACCCGGTGGACGCGGTCGTCAGGCTGCTGGCACGGGCCAGCCGGAATCTGATGCGCCAGCCGCTGCTGGCCACCGCCATGTTCCAGGCCGCCAACTCGGCGAACGCCGCGACGGTGCCAGACGTCGGTCGGATCGACAGCACGTTCCTGTCGCTGATGCTGCGCCTGCTGCGCATCGACGCGCCGAGCGCCCAGGACGTGACGCTGGTGCGGCTGCTGTTGCAGTGCTGGTACGGCGTGCTGACCTCGAGCCTGAACGGCCGGATAGCGCTGCCCGACGCCGAGGCCGACCTCCGGCTGGCCTGCCGGTTGCTGCTCGCGCCGCGGTCCAACGGCGGGCAGGCCGGTACCTCCCGGTGATCGGGACCGGGCGCCCGTCGCGGGCACCCGCCGGTTAGCGTGCGCGGCGGACACACCGTCGCGAAGGAGAGGTTCATGGCACGTCGGGTCGCGGTCACCGGTTCGGCCTCGGGCATCGGCAAGGCGCTGGCGGCGATGCTCGCCGAGCAGGGTGATGTGGTGATCGGGGTTGACCGCGCCGGCGCCGAGGTGTGCGCGGACCTCGGTAACGCGGCAGGGCGGCAGCAGGCGGTGGAGCAGGTGCGCGAGCGGTGCGGGGGAGTGCTCGACGCGCTCGTCACCTGCGCCGGTATCGCGACGCCTTCCGCGCCGCTGATCGCGGTGAACTACTTCGGCACTGCTCAGCTCGTCGAGGGGCTGCACCCCGCGCTCGCGGCGGCCGCGGCGCCGAGGGTCGCGGTGGTCGGCTCCATCGCGGGCACCCAACCGTTCGACCAGGACGTGGTGGCAGCGTGCCTCGACGGCGACGAGCCTGCCGCACTCCAGCGCGCCACAGCCGCGATGGAGAGGGGAGAGGCCACGAAGCTGTACCCGTCGTCCAAAGTGGCCGTTGCCCGCTGGCTGCGCCGAACCTGCGTGGCGCCCGGCTGGGCGGACGCCGGAATCCCGCTGAACGCGGTGGCCCCCGGTGTTGTGCTGACCCCGATGTCGGGTCCGATGCTGGCCAGCGAGAAGATGCGCGCGGTCACCGATGCGGCGGTGCCGATGCCGCTGAACGGCCACTGCCCACCCGAGGTGATCGCGCGGGCGCTGCGCTGGCTGTCCAGCGAGGAGAACACCCACATCACCGGCCAGGTGCTCTACGTCGACGGTGGCGCCGAGGCGACCCTGCGCGGCCCCGAGGTCTTCTGAGGGCGGCGACGTGAGCGATCGACCGATCTGGTTGACGCGGGCATCCACCGCGGTCCACGACGATCATGGCCGTGCGGCCGGTCCTCGCGGATGTGCGCGACCTTCGACATGCTTCGCCTGCGCGGGAGCCCTCACCGGGGCCGCAGGACGTAGCCGGTGTAGCCGTAGTCGCCGCCGTGGTCGCGGCGCAGCTGGATCTCGTCGCCGATCTCGGAGAGCACCTCGGGGTCGACGCCCTCGGCGGAGAGGGCGGCGAGGCGCGCCGCGAGGGGGTCGTAGTACCCGGCCCAGTCGGAGTCGGGGAGCAGGTAGGTGGCCGCGACGGTCCAGCCGGCGTCCTGGGCGGCGGCGACGTTAGCCGCCGTGCTGCGCATCCCCGGGTATGCCTGTTCCCAGAACTCCCGCGCGCCGGTAGCCGGGTGCGGCGTGGTCCAGTCCGCTTCGGTCAGCACCAGAACGCCGTGCGGGCGCAGGAGGCGCCGCCAGGAAGCCAGCGCCTGGTCGAAACCCATGAGGTAGGCGGAGCCCTCGGCCCAGACGAGGTCCGCGCAGCCGTCGGGCAGTGGCAGGTCCCGCATGTCGGCGGCGAGGATGCGAATCCGCTCGCCGATCCCGGCGGCCGTGACCCGCTCGCGCAGTCGCGCCAGGAACGGTTGGTGC
>JBOHEL010000426.1:0-4584 GCA_050700995.1 Sciscionella sp.
CCAGCGCACCACCGATCACCGGGCCAGCCACACTGGAAGTGCCGAACACCGCGAGCATGTAGCCCTGGTACTTCGCCCGCTGCCTCGGCGGCACGATATCGCCGATGATCGCCAACGCCAGCGACATCAAACCACCGGCACCGATACCCTGCACCGCACGGAAGGCGGCCAGCATGTACATCGACGTGGCGAACGTACAAGCCACCGACCCCAGGACAAAGATCGTAATAGCGAAAATGAAGAAGGGCTTGCGGCCGTACTGATCCGACAACTTGCCGTAGAGCGGCGTCGAGATCGTCGAGGTGATCAGATACGCCGTGGTAGCCCACGCCTGAAGATCCAGCCCGTGCAAATCGTTGGCGATCGTCGTGATCGACGTCGCCACGATCGTCTGGTCCAGTGCCGCCAACAACATGCCAAGCATCAGCCCGGAGAGCACCGTGAGGATCTGGCGGTGCGTCAGCCCCCCTATCCCGCCACCCTTGGCGGGTGCGGCTGGCGGTGCCGCGTCGATGGTCGCACTACTCATCTCATCTCCCCTTCTTCCTGCTGCGTCCCCCGGTCTGCACCAATGAAGTGCGGCGGGAACGCCTCAAGACTCGTGATCAAACGGCCAAGCAACTCGATGAGCTGGTGCAGTTCCTGCTGCGACCAGCCATCCAGCATCAAGGCGATACGCCTGTCGCGCTGCCGCCTGGTGTGCGCGAACCTCCGCTCGCCCTGCTCCGTGGCAGCCAGCAGGGAAGCACGCCCGTCGACGGGATCCGCCGTGCGCTCGACCAAACCGTCACGCACCAGAGCGGCACTTTGCCTGCTGATCGTGGAGGTATCCGAGTGCATCGCCTCGGCAAGCGCGGTGGCCCTGCGCGGCCCTTCCAACACGAGAAGTGCCAGCAGTGCGTAGGCCGCCGATTCCATGCCGTCCTTCTCGCGGGCGGCCAGGTGGCTGCCGATCCGGGAGACCAGCCGGACGAAACGCACCATCTGGTGCCCGAGCAGATCCGCCGCGGCGAGCTTGTCGGCATCGAGGCCGTCGACCGGCACCGGAACCTGGTCGGTAACCATCGCCCTCACCGTCCCGTCATTGGTTGCTTGCTTCACCCAAGTAGTTGCTGAACACAACTATCCACCTTCGATGGCTCCTACGCAAGTCACATACGAGTTACCCGGGACACACCCGGTGGCCACACAGCAAGCAGGCGCTGCCGGTCAGAGAACTGCCGTGCCGATCAGCCCGTTGCGGGTTACCAGTCCGGCGAGCTTCGCCTCAGACATGCCCTCGGTGCCAACGGGCCTGCGGGGAACGACCATGTAGCGGGACTCCGCACTGGCGTCCCACACGGTGATCCGCGTGGCAGCGGGTAGCTCCACGCCGAACTCCCGCAGCACACCGCGCGGATCGCGTACCACCCTGGAGCGGTATGCCTCGCTCTTGTACCAGCTCGGCGAAGGGCCGAGCAGCGCGATCGGGTAGCAGGAGCACAGTGTGCACACCACTAGGTGGTGCTCGGCGCCGGAGTTGGCGACCACCTTCAGCCGCTGCTCCTGCAGGGCGCCACCCATGGACAGCCCGAGCTCGCGGATCGCCGTGTTGGCATCGGCGAGCAAGCGCGCGAGGAAGCCAACGTCAAGCCACGCCCTCGCGGTAATGAGCGCGCCGTTGGCCGGGGAACCGCCTGCCAGGAACTCGTCGATCCGGCGATCTATCTCACCGGCGTCGAGCAGGCCTCGCTGCTCCAGCAAGGCCTCCACCTGACGGACCTGCGCGGAGATCGACGTGCTGGTGTGCTCGCCGCTCATGCTCGCGTCCGCCCCTCATGGTCTGTGTCCGGCTCCAGGTAGTCCTCCCACAGCTCGACAGTCACGGCGTGATCGCCCGCGCCGAACAGCACGGCGGCTGGGAACCGCACATGGTAGACAGCCTGCGCCTGCCCACGGTGTCCCCTGGCGCTGTCGTCCGGGAGCGGGTGGCGGCCCGCGGCTTCGACCACCTCCCCGAGTGCGCCACGGGCGTACCGAGGGAGCCTGGTATGTCCGGCCGGGTCACTGGTGCGGGTACGGACGCGGTCGCCTGGGGCGAAGCGGTCAGGCACCGGTGAGCTCCGAGGGCGTCGCCACACCCTTCTCGGCAAGCAACATCGTGATCGCCGCGAACCACCGCTCGTAATAAGAAGCCGCGAGGTAGCCCTCAGGTGGCATTCGCTCGATCGCGTCACGGAACTCGTCAAGGTTGTAGAGGCCACGCCGGATCAACGCGGCGTTGAGCGCGAAGACATGCGCTTCCCAGTCCGCGTGGAAGGCAGGCTCGTCGGGCTCGTCCACGATCGCGGGAAACCCGACCATACCGCCGACGTCGTTGATCCGGCTCATGCCGGTATTCCTACGCCCGTTGCCCGCGACAAGCCAGCGTCGAGGTAACAGCTGCAGCCGCGGGTAGCATTGTGAGGGCCATCGGCCCGCTCTCTCCGCAGCGTCATCCTGCGTCCTTGATGGGATCGTCCACCGCGAGCACGATGTCGAAACGAGTTCGTGTCCAGGAACCCGCCACCTCGCGATTCCCCGGCGCCACCGCATCCGCCGGTTGCTCCGCGAACTCGACGACCAGCGAATTCTTCACGCCGAATACCGCGTCCTTGTCAAGATACTCATCGCCTGCGGCGAAGATATGGGTCACCAGCCTGCGATGACCCGGCGCGGTCACCATGAAATGCAGGTGCGCGGGCCGATGCGGCCCACGCCCCGCCGCGCTCAGCAGGTCGCCGACCGGCCCGTCGTCGGGGATCGGGTAGGACGTCGGGGTGACGCACCAGAACCGGTAGCGGCCCTGCTCGTCGCTGAACAGGTGCGCCCGCCCGCTGGTGCGGTCGTCGTCGTACTGCACGTCGTAGTGGCCGTCGGCGTCTGCCTCCCACACCTCGATCCTCGCCCCGCTGATGGGGCGGCCCTCGGTGTCGGCGACCGTGCCATCCACCCAGCACGGCTGCCCACTGTGGCCCATGGCCACATCGCCGCCCAACGCGACCTCGGGTGCACCAGCGACGAAGAACGGGCCGAAAACGGTGGCCTCGGTGGCATCCGCGACGGCGGGCTGGTTGATGCCGATGGTGAGCATCGAGATTCCCAGCACGTCCGAGAGCAGGATGAACTCCTGCCGCTTGTCGTCGGTGATGTGCCCAGCCCTGGTGAGAAAGTCGATCGCGGTTTCCCACTCCTGCTCGGTCAACCGGACATCGCGCAGGAAAGCGTGGGCGTGCCGGACGAGCGCCTGCATGATTTCGCGGTAGCGCGGGGAGAGCGACCCGCTGAAGCTCGCGACGGCCTCATCGGTCACCCGCTGCTCCCGCTTGGCCTGCTCCGCCGCGGCGGCTGTGCCCCCTGCATCGGTCGGACGTGTCATCGGTCCTCCTAGGTTCCGAGAGAGATCCGCGTCCACAAGGAGCGGCTGACAGGCCGGGTCCTCATGGCGAGGAGCGAACATGCTGGGTTCCGGCTACCAGGATCACACCGCTGAGGGCGGCGAGTGGCAGCGCGGGCAGCGCATCGGGGACGATGGCGATCAACGTGCCCCCGATGGCGGCACCCGTGGCCGCTGCGGCCAGGATCAGCAGGCCACGGCTGTCGATACGCCGTGGCCGGGGGCCGACCAGCGCGGATATCACACCGGTGAGGGTGCCGGTGAGATACGTGGTGGAAACACTGACGTTGCCGCCGAGCCCTCGCATGGCGGCGGTTTGCAGCCCCATGGCGGCGGCGACCGTCGCGAGCAGCACAAGTTGGGTACCGCCACGGGGATAAGCGCCGGTGCGTAACCAGCCGATGGTGAAGCCTGCCAACACAACCAGTCCGATCAGCAGGGTCGTCGTCACCGACCTCGGCCACACTGGGCCTTCCTGTCGGGAGCGCCCGGCGAGACGGGTACCAGCCGCGGCGCCGGTGAGGTAGCCGGCGAAGGCCACCGCGGAGTGTACGGCCAGGGAGCCGGAGGTGCGCGCGGCGGCGAGGCCGAACAGCACCAGGTTGCCGGTCATCACGCTGGCGAATACCTCGCCGAGCCGGGTGAAGGTCGCGACGTCCAATGCGCCGACGCCGAGAGTCAGCGCGGCGGCCAAAACCGTGATGGTCACACCGGACGCGCGCAGCGGCGTTGCCATTAGCGACCCATCTCGGACGACGAACGCAGGATGGACGCCATGGCCTCAATCCTTTCCGGGTTCGGGCACAGGTGGATCTCCAGCGGGCGAGTTCGAGTGTGCGGGTAGCGGACGGCGGCCGCCCGGTGAGGCCGGTGGCGGTGATAGTCACCGGGAGCCAGGCGCCACGGCTGACCGCCACGGCAAGACCATTACGGTCGTCTTACCGCCTGCCCCACCACGCCGATTTCGTGCCAAGCTGAACGCACAGCGCCCGACGGTCCGGCCATGGACCTGCACGGCAGGCGAGCGGGCACCGAGTGCAAGGGAGATCTCCTCGGTGAAGAAGCCGGTGAGGGTCACGGTTGGTGTCCTGCTTGCCCTCCTTGGCCTGCTCTTCACCCTGCAGGGCGCAGGCATTGTCCAGGGCAGCGCGATGAGCAACACGACGTTC
>JBOHEL010000427.1:0-4554 GCA_050700995.1 Sciscionella sp.
CTTCGGAGCAGGTAGGTGCGATCTTCGCGTTCCCGCTGCAGCACGGGGCGATCGGCATCGGCGCCATGGACATGTACCGGCGCGCGCCCGGCTGGTTGTCCGTCGCCGAGTTGACTACGGCTCTGCAGGTCGTAGACCTGGCCACGGTCGCGCTGCTGGGCTTGCGGGAGGGGGAGCCCGACGGTGACAACGATCCGGACGGCGTCGTTGACGATGAGTGGCTCGCCGCGCTGCCACGCGATCGAGCGCAGGTACATCAAGCCACTGGGATGCTCATCGCCGAGTACGGGATCCCCGCCGAACGAGCACTGGCCCGGCTGCGTGGCTACGCGTTCGCGACCGGCAGGCTGGTCGATCAAGTGGCCCGCGACATCGTCACCCGCAGCCTGGCCCCGTCCGGCATCGGTACCTGACACGAATAGCGGGCGGCGTACCAGGTGAGTCGGGACAAGGCTATCGGGATTGGCTACCCTGGATGGCTAGCAGAAAGGAGTGCAGCGATGAGTGAGCAGACACCGTCGAGTACGCAGCGCGAAGCCCGCTTGTTGCGGGCGTTTGTGCAGATGGCCGACACGCTGGTCGATGACTACGACATGGTCGAAGTGCTGCAACAACTCATCGAGCACTGCGTGGAACTGCTCGACGCGGCCGCGGCAGGGCTGCTGTTCGCCGACCAGCGCGGCGGCCTGGCCGTGATGGCCTCCTCCACCGAACACACCCGTTTGCTGGAACTGTTCCAACTGCAAGCCGACGAAGGCCCCTGCCTTGACTGTGTCCACACCGGGGAAGCGGTGCTGATCCCCGACCTCTCACACGAGGTCGAACGCTGGCCTCGCTTCGTCCCGGAAGCCATACGGGAGGGTTTCGCCTCGGTGCATGCCGTGCCGCTGCGGCTGCGGCAGCAAACTATCGGAGCGTTGAACCTCTTTGGCGCACAAACTGGTGCTATGAGTGAACAGGATGTGCGGGTCGCCCGTGCGCTGGCAGACACGGCCACCATCGGCATCCTGCAGGAACGCGCCATCAGCCGCGGCGAGGTTCTCACCGAACAGCTGCAGACCGCCCTCAACAGTCGCGTCACCATTGAACAAGCCAAAGGCGCGCTCGCCCACGCCACTGGCCTGGAGATGGACGAATCCTTCCACGTCCTGCGTGCCCACGCCCGCAACCACAACACCCGCATTTCTGAGGTCGCCCGCCAGGTCGTCACCAGAACCGTCGACCCCACCGCGCTGCTCGCCATGCGGTCCCAAAACCGGCAATAGCCCCCGAAAGGGACGACAACTCGCGGGACCCGCACTCTCACATGAGTAGGGTGGGTCTACCGCAAGTCGCGCAACGCGGTGGATAGCCGCGCGTGTGCCGTTGCCCTCGGGATTCCCAATGTTCGCGCCAGCGTCCGGATGGTGTAACCACGGTAGTAGATCAGCAGGAGCACGTCGCGGGCCTGATCTCCAAGGCCATCCATGGCCGCCCGCAGCGGGGTGCTCGATAGCCCGTGAAGCGTCTCGGTGGCGAGTTGGGAGGCTGAGGTGCCACGGCGGCTGCGCCACAACCGGGTCACACGCCAGTGGGCGGCCCCGAGGGTGCGCACACCCCGGAGGGCTTGCCTGCGAGTCATCGCCAGCAGCCACTGCCGCGCGTGGCCGTGGGTGGCGTGGTCGTTGCGAGCCGCTGTGCGCCACAGCCGCCGATACACCTCGGTTGTGATGTGTTCGGCGCGGGCGTCGTCCCCCACGATGGTGCGCACCAGCCCGTACACCTTGTCCGCGGTGGCGTCATACAGTGCGGCGAACGCGGCCTGATCACCGCAGACGACCGCCGCCATGAGTGTATCAACGCTGGTGGCAGCGCGCACATCGCCGGGGGAAACCGCTGACGGCACCCGGTGCGATCCTCGAAGGGAATCGCTCACATGCCCTAGGTTCATTTCTGCTCCCTGAATGACGGTATACCGGACGCCACCAGGGTCTGGAGCAGCATCGACACCCTTGGCCCACACACCCCTTGCCGAGCTGGGGCCAGCGGTTCAGGCTCTGTATCGGAGCATAAGTCACCGTGGTCGAACGTGCGACACCGACACCTCGAAGCTGTGACAATGATCAGGGGTCGATCAGTTGCAGCACGCCGTCGTGGGTTCCGGTGACGAATAGCCTGCCGGTCGCACTGTCCACCGCGACGGTGTTGGGCTGGCGAACTGTGTGAAACCGCGCCACCACACGAGGTTTCGGCGTGCTTTCGTCGATGCCGACCACCTGGTTGCTCGCGGTGAGTGTGACCCAGAGCCGATCGCGCACCGGATCGTAGGCGATGCCGTACGGCTTACCGGGAAGTGACAACCTGCCGATCCGCTGCGGGTTCGGGGTGAGCTGGTAGAGCAGGACGGCGTTGCCGCGGGTGTCGGTGACCGCGAGATGGCCACGCCGGTCCGCCACCACATGCGTGGGGCCGTCGCCGGCGGGCAGTCGTGTCAGGAGTGTCAGCTTCGCGGCGTCGTAGATATGCAGGTTGTCCTGGCGCACGTCGACAAGTCCGACGAGGTTGCCCACGGCGGCAAGCCCGGCGGGCTGCGTGGCGTCGGTGAAGGTATGCACCACTCTGCGCTTGCGCACCACGGCGACACTGTGCCCTGCCTCATTCGCGACGAAGATCGCGCCATTGCCTGCGGCCGTCGCGTCGTGGGGGGATTTCCCGGTGTGCACACGGGAAATCACCGCGCCACCCGGCAGCGCGACGGTGAGCAGCGCACCGGAGTCCTCGTCCGGCACGAGCACGGGCCCGCCCGCCGCGGCGAGTTGCAGATGACGGAGATGGCCCGGCAGCGGCACTCGCGCGTGGATCTTGCCGGTGCGGTCATCCAACAGCACAAGCCGGTCCGGTTGCCGTACCCCGACTGCGGCCTGATGGGTCGTGGAGTCAGCCACAACGCCCTCGGGGCCTGTCCCGACAGAGATCACGCGCCCCGCGGGCCGCGCGTCAAGCGGCGGGGAATTCGCGGGCTCCGCAGCGGGTGGCCGCGGCGCCCGCGCCGTCGGGACGGGCGCCGCGCAGGCAGCCAGCGTGGCCAGCGCGAGCACGACGAGCCCAGCTCCGCGGTGCTTCGAGTTCACCACCGCCACAGTAGGTCATCGGACGGGGTCATGGCTGTGGCCGGCCGACCGAACTGGACAGCCACCGGCACACGAATGCCTTCCGATAGCACAGGATCGTCGGTAACGCCATTCGACTGGGTGAAAGTCACGTCTTCGTGGGGCTACCAATCCGTTGCCATGAGCTTGAGCGAACATCCCGTATGAGTACTCCCGCAGCCGTGGTGCCGCCATACCGCAACGGGGCCGAAGCAATGCCCGCCGTAGGTGGCCGCCGCGAGGTCACCGGACCGATGTGCGGCGTGCTGCGCGCGATCCGGTCCATGTCACTGGCGCTGCGCCGGTGAGGGCGGGGCAGGTGGCGCTACTCGTGCTGGCCAAGGCGCCGGAGCCGGGGCGCGTCAAGACAAGGCTGTGCCCACCGGCGAGCCCGGTGCAGGCGGCCAGGATCGCGGCGGCCGCGCTGTTGGACACCCTCGATGCGATCCGCGCGGTGCCGGGAGCGCAGGCAGTGGTCGCGCTGTCGGGTGATCTCGCCAACGCCGAAATGCGCGAGGAGCTCACTGTGGCGTTGCGGGACGTTCCGCTGATTCCGCAACGGGGCGCCGGACTCGGCGAACGTATCGCGGCCTCGCACGCCGATACCGCCGAGTTATTGCCAGGCAGCGACATCATCCAGATCGGCATGGATACCCCGCAGGTAGGCGCCGAGCTGTTGGGGTCCTGCGTGCGGCAATTGCGGTCCGCGGGCACCGACGCCGTGCTGGGGCCTGCCACCGACGGTGGCTGGTGGGCGCTTGGCCTGCGCGACCCGCTGGCGGCAGTCGTTGTCGCCGGCGTGCCGACCTCTAGCGCCGATACCGGGGAACGCACGATGGCGGCGTTGCGCCGCAACGGCCTACACGTGAACCGCCTACCGCAACTGTCCGATGTGGACACTATGGAGGACGCACTCATGGTGGCGGGATCGATGCCGGGCAGCCGGTTCGCGACCGCGGTACGGGAGTTGCTGTGAACCCGCCTGCCGCCATCGCCGCGGACCCGTTCGACGCGGCGCTCGCCGGCCTCGACTGCGGGCTGCAACTCGACGACGGGCGGATGTTGTCGTTGCCCGTGTGGCGGTGGCACGACGACGCGGGCGGCGCCGATCACTGGCTGCTCGAACGGTGCCAGGGCCCGGCGATCGACCTGGGATGCGGGCCAGGCAGGCTGGTGCAGGCACTGGTCGCCAACGGCCTCGCGGCTCTCGGCGTGGATGCTTCGCCCCGTGCCAACCGGCATTGCGCCAACCGCGGTGCGCCAGCGGTGCAGCGCGATGTCTTCACCCCGCTGCCCGGCGAAGGCCGGTGGCGCCACGCGATACTCGCCGACGGCAACATCGGTATCGGCGGCGATCCGGTGGCGCTGCTGCGACGTGCCGCTTCCTTGCTGCGCGGCGGCGGGAGCGTGCTGGTCGAGACCGAGC
>JBOHEL010000428.1:0-4552 GCA_050700995.1 Sciscionella sp.
CTCCCCAGGTGCGGTGCGACGATGTTAGGGGCGTCGCACCCCACCGCTATGTCAGCACCCGGCTCGGCTGTCGCTGTCTAGTCCCTGTAGTCACAATGCCCTGATTGAGTGAAAGCGCCCAGCTACCATCGGCGCCTGAAGGCCGCACAACCCTTGCAGTGCAAGACCATCCTCGCACTGGCAGCGTGCTGCCGGCACGATCTCGCACTGGGAAACCGGTCGCCGTGTGCCCGCACCGGAGGATGTGGCCTCGCTGCTCACCGCGATGGGCGTGGTGGGCACAGCGCGTGAGGAGGTGCTGAATTCGGCCGCCGTGCCGCCGAGCCGAACTGGCTGGCGCTCGGTGCGCCCGGCCTGCCGGGGCGACTCGTCGGCGCGGTGGAATGCGAGCGAGCCGCGTCGGACACCGTGGAGTGGGGATCAGCTGTCGTGCCGTGCGTGTGCGGACCGGTCGCGGATTTCCGCGACGGTGCCGGGCGGTGCCGCCGTGTTGCGCCCAAGTGAGTCGAGCTGGCCGAGGAGCGGTGAGCATTTAACAGCGCTCGACAGTCGGGTGTTCAGCGTTGGCCGCTCGGCGGTCGAAGAGATCGGGACCTGCGGTCGATGCTGCGGCTGCTGCCAAGCACCGCGAGGGTCGATGGCGGGATCCTGCTCGACGGCGAGGACATGCGCTCGATGTCGTGGGGGCGGTTGCGTGCGGTGCGGTGGGCGCGCTGGCGCTGTATCCCAGGCTGCTGGTGGCCGACGAGCCGGTCGCCTCGCTGGATGCAGCCGTGCGCGGGGAGATCTTGGCGCTACTGCTGCGGTTGCGGGCACAGACCGGGCTAACCGCGTTGGTGATCACGCATGACCTGGGGCTGGCATGGAACATCGCAGACCGGGTCGCAGTGATGTACCGCGGTGAGCTGGTTGAGGTCGGGCCGGTGGAGAGTGTGCTGCTCTCCCCGCGACACGAGTACACGAGGCGCCTGCTGGCCGCGTTGCCGGGTGCCGAGCGGCGCAGGCAGCAGGTGAGGCCGGGCTGAGACATCGCGCCCGTTGGGGGTCATACCAACTGGTCGGTATCATAGCCGGATGCCCGAACAAACCGAGACTCCCGGACTCGACATGTCACAGCTCATGCCTTACCTGCGGAGGGAAAGGCCAGGACTGCTAGCGGGCACTCCGCGCGCAACACTCATCGCGGGCGGGCGTTCCAACCTGACGTACTGCCTCGACGACGGCGCGCGCAAGTGGGTGCTGCGCAGGCCCCCGTTGGGGCACGTGCTGGCGACCGCGCACGATATGAGCCGCGAGTACACGGTGATCAGCGCGCTGGTTGACACCGCGGTACCGGTACCCCACACGGAACTGCTGTGCGCCGACCCCGACGTGATCGGCGCGCCGTTCTATCTGATGGAGAAGGTGCCCGGTGTCGCGATGCGTACCAAGGTGGATGCCGCCCCGCTGAGCGAGCGGCAGCGCCGCCAGGCGGGGCTACTGCTGACGGAGGTGCTCGCTGCGCTGCACGCGATCGATCCCGGCGAAGTCGGGCTTTCGGAGTTCGGCAGGCCTGACGGGTTCCTGCGGCGGCAGGTCAACCGCTGGCGCAAGCAGCTCGACGCCTCGCGGAGCCGCGAGCTGGCGGGCATCGACGAGCTGCACGACTGGCTTTCCGAGCATCTGCCTGACTCCCGGCACGCCGCGATCGTGCACGGCGACTACCGCCTTGACAACGTCCTGGTAGCGGCGAACGGTGATGCGGCACCGGCGATCACCGCGGTGCTGGACTGGGAGATGGCCACCCTCGGCGACCCGTTCACCGACCTCGGCCTGATGCACGTGTACTGGGGCAGCGGCGATGCGCAGCACGACGCCATCACGGGCGGCGTCACGCGCCTGCCAGGTTTCCCGACCTGGGATGAGCTGGCCGATCACTACGCGCAGCGCACCGGTTGGGCGCTCGACGGTTTGGACTGGTACATCGCGTTCGCTTACTTCAAGTTAGCGGTCGTGCTCGAAGGCATCCACTACCGCTTCCGCCATGGCGGCACCGTCGGCTCCGGCTTCGAGCAGATCGGCGCGATGGTGCCGCAGTTGGTCGAGGCCGGGCTCGCGGCACGCGGCTAAGCTTCCCGCGTTGGCCAACCCGGTACACGCAGGAGGCACTCAGGATGACCGATAGCACAGCAGCTGGAGCGTCGGTGGCGCTCGTCATCATCCTGATTCTTATTTACGTGGCGATTTTTGTCGCCATCGTTTGGGCGTACGTGCGGATTATTCAGCGCTCCGGATACTCCGGGTGGTGGGTACTCATGGCATTGGTGCCCATCGGAAACATCGTGATGTTGATGCTGTTCGCTTTCAAGGAATGGCCGATCCAGCGGGAGTTGGCGCAATGGCGGGCCTGGGGGGCAGCGCAGCATCATGCACAGGCTGGTCATGGCGGCCAGAGCTACCCGTCGGCATACGGCCGTCCGGGTGACTATCCCGGCTCGCTCGGTTAGTGCGCTCACGCATGAGAGGGGAGTGGTGGCAGATATCGACGTTCTGGTGCGGATCATCGACAAGGCAAGCGACCCTTTCCGTGGTTCCCGAGGCAAGGGCTTGACGGCGCGCAGCCAGGAAGTGCTCGAATACCTTGCCACGCTGGGTACTGGCGTCCCTCGCGGCGATCGAGTGTCCACAATGGGGGCATGGCCGCATTGATTCCCCAGCCGCGTGCCGAGATCGCGCCCGGTGCGGTGCATGTGCCTGGCTGGCTCGACCTCGCGGGACAGCAGCAGCTGGTAGCGGCGTGCCGCGACTGGGCACGCCCACCGGCCGGGATGCGTGCCACCAGCCTGCCGAGCGGCGGCCTGATGAGCGTGCGGACAGTCTGCCTCGGCTGGCACTGGACGCCGTACTCCTACTCGCGCACGGCGGATGACGGTGCACCGGTGAAGCCACTGCCCGGCTGGCTCGTGGAGATGGGGCGGCAGGCGGTGGTGGACGCGTACCGCACTGACATTGACTACCTGCCCGACATCGCGCTGATCAATTACTACGGCGCGGAGGCCAAGATGGGCATGCACCAGGATCGCGATGAGCGGAGTGATGCCCCAGTGGTATCGCTGTCGGTGGGAGACAGCTGCGTATTCCGGTTCGGCAACACCGAGAACCGCAAGCGGCCATGGACCGACATCGAACTGGAATCCGGCGATCTGTTCGTGTTCGGGGGCGAGTCTCGCTACGCGTTCCACGGCGTGACGGGTACCCGCCCGGATACGGGTGAGCCGGATCTGGGCATGCGGGGACGGCTCAATATCACCTTGCGGCAGTCAGGATTGTCGTAACCGAATGGAATTATACCTTAATATAACGCTGCGGTAAGGTGTATCTTCACCTTACCGCAGCCCCCAAAAACCGCCACGACAACCGCGGTGATCAGGCCAACGCAGGGCCGTCCGGGGTGAGCGTCCCTGCCTCGGCGTCGAGGGTGGCAGGCACGCCGAGCGGGACGGTGATCGCCTCCGTGCAGTGCCCGAAGCCGACTTCCCAGGCTATCGGCACACCCAGCCCGATGAGCCTGTCGCTGACGACGGCACGCACCTCGCCAAGTGGACCGCAGTCGGTGAAGGAACCGAGCGCTATGCCAGCGACGTTCGCGAACCATCCCGCTCGCAGCAACTGTGTCAGGATGCGGTCCAACCGGTAGGGCTCCTCGGTGATCTCTTCCAGCAACGCGATCGCACCGGCAGGCGGGGCGACGTCCAGTGTCGCGGCGAGGAGGCTGACATTGCCACCGGTGAGTACACCGTGTGCACGGCCAGGCCGCAACGGGTCATGGCCACGCCCCAGTGGGTCGGCGTCGGGCTCGAATAGCGCGCGCCGTAGGCGCTCTGCGGCCGTTGGGTGATCCTGCAGCCCTCCGGTTGCGATCATCGGCGCGAACAGCGTTGGCAACCCGAGACCGGCCGCGAGCCTCTCGTGCAGCACCGTCACGTCGCTTGAGCCAACCAGTACCTTCGGGCTGGCCCCCGCCACGGCGGGGATGTCGAGCAGGTCCACCATCCGCAGGCAGCCGTAACCGCCGCGTGCGCAGAACACCGCCGCCACGTCAGGGTCGCACCATGCGTTCGTGAAGTCCTCGGCTCGCTCGGCATCGGTACCCGCCAGATAATTCAGCTCAGGGTGGGATGCCAGCACGCGGTCCCCAACCCGTACCCGCAATCCCCACGACTCCAATAACTGAACCCCGCGAGCAAGTAACGTGTCCGGCACCGGCCCCGCAGGCGCGACAACCGCGACCACGTCCCCTCGCCGCAGCCGCCGTGGCCGCCTCCTCACGCCCCCACCGTTCCGCTGAAAGTGGCTCTTGTTCCAACTACATGCCTGAAAGTGGCGTTCATTCCGCTCAAGTACACAAGAGCCACTTTCAGCGGACTCATGTGCTGAGGGGTAGTGGGGTGGTGTTGGGCGGTTGGAAGCCGAGGACCTGGCCGTAGAAGGACAGTTCGGCTTGCAGCGCCGCCTCGATCGTCTCGGCGCGGCGGAAGCCGTGCTGCTCACCGTCGAAGGTCAAGTAGGCGTG
>JBOHEL010000429.1:0-4543 GCA_050700995.1 Sciscionella sp.
TATAGGTGACCGTCACGGCTCCCGAAGCCTCACCGTTGCTGGCACTGCCGAGAAAGGCCAGCTGGGTGGCACCGGCTTGCGCGCCCGAGAGATCGACGGTCTGCCCAGCCGCGACAACGTTGTCCGGTTCCCCCGTGCCAACCTTGGGCCAGGTGTGGGTGATTCCGTCCACCGTTACCGTGCCGCCAGGGTTGACACCCGCCGTGGCGAGCGCGTCCTGCGAGTAGGAGAAGCCGGAGCCGTCGAACTCAGCGACCGAAGTATCGGAATCCGGAGAAATGCCAACGTTGTCGAATGCGGCGCGCAGGCTGCCCGGTTGCGCGACCAGCACGGTGAGGGTGGCGCCGGGAATCGCGCCACCGTCGAACGTGATCGGCACCTTGTAACTGCCTTCCGCGGTGGCCTTGGCGACCGTGACACTGATCGGCTGCGTCGCCTTCTGTCCGGCTGCGACGGTGATCTTCCCCGAGGATGGGCTGACGGTCACCCCGTTCTCCGGCGCGGCAGACCACGTCACCGCGGCACCCGCACCGGAGATGTCCTGCACCCCGACGGCGGCACTGCCGGTACCGCCATCAGGCACCACCAAACGGCTCGGTGTGACATAGCTGCGCTGGCCGACCTCACCGTCGCGGAACGAAGGCGGCGCATCGGCGGGCGCCGCACCCCAATGGGTGTCCGGCGTTTGCGACACCGTGTAGTCCAGTGTTCCGCCGTCGGCGACGAAGGATTCCGGCAGCCACGGGCGCTGCGTGGTGTGACCGTCCACTTTCAGGCCGACGGTGTAGGGCGTCCCCGGGGAGTTACCAGGGGCATTGATGGTGATCTTCTTGCCTGCCGGAGTGTGAATGCGCACCTGGCTGAACAACGGGGTACTCAGCACGAGTTCCGCGCGTCCTGGAATCTCCGGGTACATACCTATCGCGGAGAAGACGTACCAGGAACCCATCTCACCGAGATCATCATTACCCTGCAGGCCCGAAGGCGAGGAGTTGAACAGCTGCGCCTGCACCTTGCGCACCAACGCCTGCGTCTTGTACGGCGCACCCGTAAAGTCGTACAGCCACGGCGTTTCCAACGTCGGCTCGTTCGACAGGAAGGCATATGGCTTGCTCGTTCCCGCGTTCAGCTGGGTGAAGAACGTGTCAAGCCGCTTGTTGGCCGCGGCATTCCCGCCGAGCGAACTGACCAGGCCCGCCACGTCGTAGGGCACCATCCAGCTGTACTGCGCACCGTTGCCCTCCACGTAGCCGCTGGAACTCGCGGGGTCGAAGTGCACGGGGAACGAACCGCTGGCGTTGCGCGGCTCCAGATAGCCGGTCGCCGGGTCGTACAGGTTCTGCCAGTACTGCGCCCGCTTGCTGAACGTGTCGTAGGTGGCGGCATCTCCCAGCCTGCGTGCGAGTTGGGCGATCGAGAAGTCCGCGCTGGTGTATTCCAGCGTGTCGGCGGCCGCCCCAGGCACGTACCCGTCCTTCATATACTGCGGTAGCCCTGGACGCTCGGTATACCCCTTGGTCGGCTGGGTCGCGCCGCGCACCATCGATTCCAGTGCATGGCGGGCGTCGAAATCCCTCGCTCCGAATGCGTACGCGGTCGAGACGATGGCATGGTACGGATCACCGTTCATCACGCCGGTGTAGTCACCCGCCACGGTCCAGCGATCCCAGGAACCGCCCTGATCCGCATAGGCGATCATGGAGCGCACGATGTCGGACATCGCATGTGGCGCCAGCAACGAGAGCAACTGGATCTCAGATCTGTAGATATCCCAACCCGAGAAATTCGTGTACATGGCGTGGCCGCGGTCCGCGGTATGCACCCGCCCGTCGAATCCAGTGTACTTTCCATCGCTGTCGGAGTAGACGTTCGGTTGCAGGAACGCGTGGTACAGCGAGGAATAGAAGGTGCGGTTCTCCTCGTCGGTACCGCCGCTCACCCCGATCTCTCCCAGTCGGGCGTTCCAGGTTTTATGCGCGGCGGCCGCGACACGGCCGAATGTCCGATTCCCGTTGTTCTCCGCACGCAGGTTCCCCTTGGCCCCGTCGATGGAGACGAACGACAGTCCGAGGCGAACATTGACCGGCTTGCCCTTCGAGCTGTCGAAGGTGACGTAGCCACCGCTTCCCGGACCGGAAACCGTGGTGTCCCTTGGCTTCACCGAAGTGGAGCGCAGCGCGGTCGCCTCGTTCGCCTGCCGCACGCCCGGCTTCGCAGGCGAGCTACCGCGCTGCCGTGCGCTACCTGGCGTGACCGCACCGTTCTTCCAGGTTCCGATCGAGGCGAAACGCTGGTTGAACTTCGCGTAGAAATAGACCCGATAGTGGTCATTGGCCCCGCAGAAATGGCCACTGGCCGCCCAGCCGCTGATGCTGTCCTTGCCAATGGTGATCTGCGAGTCGTCGGCGCCCGATACCGATCCGGACGTATTCACCAGCAGTGTCGCAGGCTTTCCGCTCGGGAACGCGAACTGGGCGTCACCGGTGCGCTGCGTTACCGTCAGTTCGGTCTTCACGCCGTTGTCGAGAGTGACGCCGTAATAGCCCGGCGTCGCCTTCTCGTTGGCGTGCGAGAACGTCGAGATGTACTTTCCCGGATCGGTGGCAGGCGAGTCAGTCACCTCAGTGGTGACCGGCATGAACGGGATGTCCTCGTAGGTATCGCAACCGGCCCCCGACAGATGGGTGAGGCTGAACCCTCTGATGCGGTTGTCCTGGTAGTAGTACCCACCGTGCTGCAGGGTCACCGTATCCGGGCTCCACTGCACCATGCCGAACGGCACATCGGCACCGGGAAAATCATTGCCCGCGCCGCCGCCGGTCCCCTGGTCGGCCGCCCCCGGCTGAGTGCCGAGAAACGGGTTGACGTACTGGGCAGGGTCGGCAGGGGCATGTGCGGCGGCAGGTGCGGCTACCGCTGCCTGCGCCGAGCCGAGTGCCACGGCGGCGGCAGCCAGCACCACACCTACGCGTCTCGTCCTTCGCCAAACGGTTCCCATGCGATCGCCTCCACGGCTGTTTGACAACCTTGTCTAAGCGTGCCTGCTACCGTCCGCAGTTGAGCTGTGACGGTCAAGGGTTATCGTGAGGTTTGTCCGGCACGAGACAGCAATTTCCGCCATATGTACCAATATCTGGTAGCCTTCTTTATCGATCCACAAACCGGTGCCGTTGACACCGCTGCGGCACAGGTGTCGAATCGCAGCAATGACAACGTTGACTAGCGGAGACCGCCGTCGGGCTCGTCGCGCCACCATGAGCGACGTCGCGAGGCTGGCGGGCGTGAGCATCAAGACGGTCTCCCGCGTCGTCAACGCCGAGGCAGGCGTGCATCCGGGCACGGCGGAGAAGGTACTGGAGGCGATCGAGGCACTCGGCTTCCGCAGTAACCTAGGCGCCCGCAACCTCCGGCAGGGATCCTCGACGGCGACCGTCGGCCTGCTGCTCGAGGACGTCGCCAACCCCTTCTACTCCACCGTCACCCGTGCCGTAGAGGAAGTCGCGCGCCAGTTCGGGCGCAGAGTCCTGACGGGATCTTCCGACGAAGACCCGGCACGCGAACGCGAGTTGGCACTGGAATTCTGCGCAAGGCGGGTAGACGGCCTGCTGATCGTGCCCGCCGGGCGCGATCACACCTATCTGGCACGGGAGATGCAGGCGGGCACCCCCGTGGTGTTCCTTGACCGGCCGGCAGGCAACCTGCTGGCGGACACCGTGCTCATCGACAACCACGGCGGATCGGTGGCGGCCGTCGCCCACCTGGCCGCACAGGGACATCGCAGGATCGCGTTCTTCGGCGACGCCCCCGCGATCTTCACCGCCGCGGAACGGCTGCGCGGCTTCCGCGAGGGTTGCGTGCGCGCGGGCATCGGCTACCACGAGGAGCTTGTGGTCATGGGTCCGCCCGATGCCGGCAGTATCGACGCGGCATTACGGCAGGTGCTTGACCACCCCGACCCCGCAACCGCGCTGGTGACGGGAAACAACCGCATCACTGTCCATACCCTGCGGGCGCTCGCAGGAGCGCAGGAGCGCCCGGCACTTGTCGGCTTCGACGATTTCGAACTGGCAGACCTGCTGAGCCCCCCGGTGAGCGTTGTCGGCCATGACCCGGCGACCATGGGTAGGGTCGCCGCCGAGATCTTGTTCGCCAGGATGAACGGCGACGACTCGCCGCCCCGAGACGTCATATTGCCGGTACAGGTCGTACCCAGGGGATCAGGGGAGGCGGGACGATGACGGGCACACCGCGTCCGATGACGCTGCCCGCGAACCAGCCGCGCCAGTTCTACTCGGGCGGCGCCAGGATCGCCGCACTGCGAGGGCAACTGGCCAACGCGGCCCGGTACGGGCCGGAAGACTGGGTCGCCTCCACCACCACCCGCTTCGGCGAGCGGGACGTCGGCCTCTCGACACTGCCCGGCGGCCAGACGCTGCGCGCGGCCGTACATGCGGATCCGGTCGGCTGGCTCGGCGAGGCCCATACCGAGCGGTTCGGCGACAGCACCGCCCTGCTGGTGAAGCTGCTCGACGCCGGGCAGCGC
>JBOHEL010000430.1:0-4531 GCA_050700995.1 Sciscionella sp.
TTCATAGACCGTGTTCCGCGAACCGTCCACCATCATGTCCAGTCGCATACAGAATATGTGTTGGGGATTTGGCCCGTACAGCTGAGGTGCGACCAGCGTGCCGTACCCAGGCTTCTGTCCTGCCGTCAGCGCACCGTTGGAGATCACGCCGGTCAACTTGACCATCGTATTCGATGGTGCCGTCCTGGTAGAAATACCAGTAGTACCCGTATTCGTAGTTGCCGACGGTAGCAACCATCGAAACCACGAGTCGCCGTGACCGGCGCACCTCGGCCCTTCCGGTTCGCCAGTCGGTGTGCTTCCAGAGGATCCCATGGTCCTCCTCGTGCATGCAGACAGCGTTCTTGATGAGCAGCGGCCGCCCGTCGTTGTCGTTGACGTTGGCGTCAAAATAGGAGATCTCGCCGAGGCAGTCGCACCCCAACTCCGGGCTGTTAGCGAGCACACCGATGCCGTACCCACCCATGTCGAAGACGTTCTTGCGATAATGCGTCGGATGCCATGAAGGAGCGGGGGCCCCGCCCCTTCATGGCATCAGGTGTTTCGGGCATCCAGGCGAGTTGGCGTAGCGGGCAGACCACAGGCAGTGTCCGGCGTGCGACGGTGACACCGGTAGCTTTCCCATGGCAATCGCAAGGAAAGTGCGTGTGCCGCTTCGCCAGGGCGACAACCGGTTACCGCTGGGTGCGGCGGTGACGATTCGGGGCTCGCGACGCCGTGCGGTTATCCTCGCAGGGTGGCGGATACAACGGCGGAAGCGGTGAGCTCACCCGACGCGTTCGCGAAGGAGCTGGAACGCGTCGGCTACCTTGCGGGCACCGGGGTGGCGACGGCGGCGTTCCTGGCGCTACGAATGCGCAGGCCACTGTTCTGCGAAGGCGAGCCGGGCACCGGCAAGACGTCACTCGCGGCCGCGATCGCGGAGGCACTTGAGCTGCCGCTGATCCGCCTGCAGTGCCACGAGGGGATTGATGCCGCCGCGGCGTTGTACGACTGGGACTTCCCACGGCAGCTGCTGCACCTGCGGGCGTTGGAGGCGGCGGAAGGCGGCAGGCTGCACGCCGATGAGGCCGAGCAGTCGCTGTACACCACCCGGTTCCTGCTGGCGCGGCCGTTGCTGCGAGCATTGACGGAGTCACCGTGCGTGCTGCTGGTCGACGAGATCGACCGTGCCGACGACGAGTTCGAGGCGTTCCTGCTGCAGGTGCTCGATGAGAACGCTGTGACGATCCCGGAGTTGGGGGAGGTGAGGGCCGAGGTGCCACCATTGGTGGTGCTGACGTCGAACCGCACGAGGGACGTACATGACGCGCTGAAGCGGCGCTGCCTCTATCACTGGCTGGAGCATCCTGAGCTCGCCAGGGAGATCGCGATCCTGCGACGTCGTATCCCCGGGCTCTCCGAGCAGTTGGCTGGGCAGATCTCAAGTGCCGTGCGCAGGCTGCGGGACATGGAGCTGCTCAAGCCGCCTGGTGTCGCGGAATCCCTCGACTGGGCGCAGGCCTTGCTGGCATTGGATCGCGAGGTGCTGGATGCCGACGCCGCGGCCGCTACGCTCGGGGCGGTGCTGAAATACCGGGAGGACGGCGCCAGGGTGGTACGCGCTGGGCTAGACGCGCTGCTGGCGGGGTGAGAGTGGCCGGTGCCAGAATTGGGACTGTGGACGCGATCGATCCGCTGCCGGGCCTGGTGGGTTTCACCCGCTCGCTGACCGTCGCGGGGCTTGCCGTGACGACCGGCAGCGCCGCCGCGTACCTTGACGCGGTCGGGAGGCTCGACGTGGCCGATCCTGGGCAGCTGTACTGGGCAGGCAGGCTCACGCTGTGTACCCAGCCCGATGACCTGCCGCGCTACAACGAGGCGTTCGCCAACTGGTTCGGGGAGGTCCCGGTGCCAAGGCAGACGGCGACCGAGAAGGTGCGGCTGCGGGCAACGATCGCCCCGTTGGGCGGCGAAGGGGATGCCGATACCCACGTCGGCGACGATCAGGACGACCAGCTTCGAGTAGCCGCCAGCGATACGGAGGTGCTGCGTACTCGTGATATCGCTGAGCTGACCCCAGCCGAGCGTGCGCACCTCGACGAGATGTTGACGAAGCTGCGGCCGGTGCCGCCGACGCGTCCCGCGCTGCGGCGACGCAGGGCCCGCCATGGGCGGCTGGAACCGAGGCGGACGTTGCGGGGGATGCTGGCGACCGGGGGCGAGCCGGTGCGATTGCGCTACGGCAGGAAGGCTTTCCGGCCGCGCCGGGTTGTACTGCTTGTGGACGTGTCCGGTTCGATGAGCCCGTACGCCGACGCGCTACTGCGGTTCGCGCACGTGGTGACCCGGCGCAACCCCGCGAGCACCGAAGTGTACTCGCTGGGCACCAGGATGACGCGGCTCTCGCGTGCGCTGCGCGCGCGCGATCCCGAACTGGCACTGGCCGCCGCGGGCAGGACGGTGCCGGACTGGGCGGGGGGTACCAGGCTTGGCGAGACATTGCGCGCGTTCCTCGACCGCTGGGGCCAGCGCGGGGTGGCAAGGGGTGCCGTCGTGGTGATCTTCTCCGACGGCTGGGAGCGCGGCGAGGCAGGCATGCTCGGCGAGCAGATGGCGCGGCTGCGTCGGCTCGCGCACGCGGTGTTCTGGGTGAACCCGCACGCCGGGATGGCGGGGTACGCCCCGGTGCAGTCGGGCATCGCGGCGGCATTGCCGCATGTGGACGGGTTGCTGGCCGGGCACAGCCTGGCCACATTGGAACGATTGCTGTGCGAGGTGGCTGATGCGTGACGTCCTGGAAGAGTTGCAGCGGCGGTATGCCGAGGGGGAGTCGGTCGGCCTCGGTACCGTGGTCGGCACGTTCAGTTCCGCGCCGCGGACACCGGGCGCCGCGATGCTGGTCGCGCAGGACGGCACCGTGTCCGGCAGCGTGTCCGGTGGCTGCGTGGAGGGCGCGGTCTATGAACTCGCCCAGCAGGTGCTCGCCGATGGCAAGCCGATACTGCAGCGGTACGGCGTGTCCGATGACGACGCCTTCGCCGTGGGGTTGACATGTGGCGGCATCATCGACATCTACGTCGAGCGGGTAGATGCCGACGGTTTCGCGGAGCTCGGGGACGTGGTGGATGCCATCGCCGCCGAGACTCCGGTCGCGGTGGCGACGGTGACCCAGCACCCCGACCCGGCACGCGTCGGCAGGCATCTTGTGGTGTGGCGCGACAAGACCGCGGGCAGTCTCGGCTCGGTGCGTACCGACGACGCGGTAACCGACGACGCGCGGGGCCTGTTGGCAAGCGGTCGCGCAGGCACGCTGCACTACGGTCCTGACGGGCAGCGCAGGGGGGAGGAGATGGCGGTGTTCGTCAACGCCTTCCAGCCACCGCCCCGGCTGCTGGTGTTCGGCGCGATCGACTTCGCGGCCGCGATGGCGCGCCTCGGCTCGTTCCTCGGATACCGGGTGACCGTGTGCGATGCGCGCGGGGTGTTCGCGACCCACACGCGGTTCCCCGATGCCGACGAGGTAGTGGTGGACTGGCCGCATCGCTACCTGGCTGCGGAAGCCGACGCGGGCCGGGTGGACGAGCGCACCGTGGTCGCGGTGCTGACTCACGATCCGAAGTTCGACGTGCCGCTGCTGGAGGTCGCGCTGCGGCTGGATCTGGCCTACGTGGGCGCCATGGGGTCACGGCGTACCCATGACGACCGGTTGGCGCGCCTGCGGGAGTCAGGATTCGACGAGAGCGAGCTGCGGCACCTGGCTTCCCCGATCGGTCTTGATCTTGGCGCGAGGACGCCGGAGGAGACGGCGGTCTCGATCGCGGCGGAGATCATCGCGCTGCGCTGGGGTGGCAGGGGCGAGCGGCTGGTTGAATCGGCGGGACCCATCCACACCGGGGCGCAATTGCGGACGGTTTGAGCTGGAGAGTCCGCGAATGCGGAAGTGGATCACGCGGTCGGGCGGTTGGGGTTGTCCGTGCCCGCTGTCAGGGGCAGGCTGATCTCAGGATGCAGATCATCGCCGATCCCACCCTGGAGGGCACATGATCAACAATGGCGAAGCCTTGATCATGATGCCAACCGGGGGCGGGTCTCCCGCGCAACACTGGAGGCTTCATGCGTATCACCGTGACCGTTGACGGAACGAAGTACTCCGACGACGTCGAGCCCCGGATGTTGCTCGTCCATTACTTGAGAGAGCGCCTCGGCAAGGTTGGCACCGTGGTGGGGTGCGACACCAGCAACTGCGGTGCCTGCACCGTCCACCTCAATGGCCACAGCGTGAAGTCCTGCTCGGTGCTCGCGGTGCAGGTCGATGGCTGCGAGGTCACCACGATCGAAGGTCTCGCACAGGACGGCGAGCTCCACCCGGTGCAGCAGGCCTTCCACGACAAGCACGCGCTGCAGTGCGGCTACTGCACGCCCGGCATGATCATGCAGTCGATCGACCTGCTCGCGGAGAACCCTGATCCCGACGAGCAGGCGGTGCGCCACGGGTTGGAAGGCAACTTGTGCCGGTGCACCGGATACCAGAATATCGTGCGTGCGGTGC
>JBOHEL010000431.1:0-4503 GCA_050700995.1 Sciscionella sp.
TGGGAGCCGATCTCGGGCGGGCACTGTCAACCTGGCAGATCACGAGAGCCACCACAAGAGGTCAACTTGACCCAATTGAGTGATCGGCGGCCATTTTCATAACGATTCGACAGTTAGACCGACACACGCACCTGCTCTGTGTGGCGTCCGTCACGACTCTTGCGCGGTTTGGGATTAACTAGTTTGAGTGAACAATGACTCACCGCAGAGTCTTCGTAGCGGTCGGCCGCGCTGCCTGGCAGGCTTGCCGCATGCCCGCTTCACAGACACTGCTGCTGCTCCGCCACGGCGAGAGCGTGTGGAACGCGGAGAACCTGTTCACCGGCTGGGTGGACGTGCCGCTGTCGCAGAACGGTGAGACCGAGGCTCGCCGCGGCGGTGAGTTACTGCGCGAGGCCGGGCTGCGGCCGGACGTGGTACATACCTCGGTGCTGCGCCGCGCAATCTCCACGGCGAACATCGCGTTGGACGCCTGCGACCGTCATTGGATCGACGTGCGGAGGGACTGGCGGCTCAACGAGCGTCACTACGGAGCGCTGCAGGGCAAGAACAAGAAGCAGACGAAAGAGCAGTACGGCGAGGAGCAGTTCATGCTGTGGCGCCGCTCCTACGACATCCCGCCGCCACCGATAGCGCGCGGTTCGGAGTTCAGCCAGGACGCCGACCTCCGCTACGCGGGTATCGACGGCGGGCCGCTCACCGAGTGCCTTGCCGACGTGGTGGCGCGGCTGGCGCCCTACTGGGAGTCCGCGATAGTGCCCGACCTGCGCGCAGGGCACACTGTGCTGATCACCGCGCACGGCAACTCGCTACGTGCCCTTGTCAAGCATTTGGACGGGGTCTCCGACGAGGCCATCGCCGGGTTGAACATCCCGACAGGTATCCCGCTGCGTTACGACCTCGACTCCGATCTCAAGCCACTGTTGCCAGGTGGTCAGTACCTCGATCCGGACGCCGCCGAGGTCGCCAGCAAGGCCGTCGCCAACCAGGGCCGCTAGTGTCCTGCGCTGGCGGTCCGGGCCATGAGTGCCATGTTCGCTCAGGTGAACAACGGTTGACCACTTGGCGAACAGTGCGCTTGCTGAGTGTCATGGCGGTCACGGTTGGGCCGAGACAGTAGGCGGCCGACCTACCTTGCCGCTTACCATGCCGCTGTGACCGCATTGGGTTACTCAGCTTGCATCGCCGCGGCGGTTGTGGTTGGTGTGGTGATCGGCGTGGTTGCCACCCGCACCGGTAGCGGCCGTCGCCGCGGCCAGGCCCTGCGGCGTATGGGTGGACCGACAGTGGCCGAGCTGATCGGTGAGACGCTGAACTCGCTGCACAATGGGATCCTGGTACTCAACGAGTTCGGCGATGTGGTGCTGCACAATCCGAGCGCGGTTGAGCTCGGTGTGGTGCGTGACAACCGGGCCGACGACCGCGCGCGCAAGGCGGCCGAGCAGGTGGCGGCCACCGGGGAGCCGGTCGAATTCGACCTCTCGCCACTCTCGTCGAAAGGGCGGCAGCCCTCCGCGGTGCGCGGCGAAGCCAGCAGGCTGGTTGACGAGTTCGTCGTGGTCAACGTGGCAGACGAGTCCGACTCGGCACGGCTGGAAGCTACCCGTCGCGACTTCGTGGCCAACGTCAGCCACGAGCTGAAGACTCCGGTCGGCGCGCTTGCCCTGCTGGCTGAGGCGGTGCTCGGCTGCGTGAACGAGCCCGAGGAGGTGCGCCGCTTCTCGGAGAAGATCCGGCATGAGGCGACTCGGATGGGCACCCTGGTGACCGAGTTGATCGCGCTCTCCCGGTTGCAGGGCGCCGAGCCGCTGCCCGACCTCAACGTGGTCGACGTCGATGCGATCGTCGCCGAAGCGCACGGCCGAACCACGCTGGCTGCCGAATCGGCGGGTATCGAGGTCACCACGGACGCGGCTAGCGGCCTGCTGCTGCGCGGCGACCGGATGCTGTTGGTCACGGCGCTGTCGAACCTGGTGGAGAACGCGCTGTCCTACTCGGCCGCTGGCAGTCCGGTGTCGATCTCGCGCAGGCCCTCGGGCGGGTTCGTGGAGATCGCGGTGACCGATCGCGGCATCGGCATCGCGCCGAAGCACCAGCAGCGGGTGTTCGAGCGCTTTTATCGGGTGGACAAGGCGCGCTCGCGGGTCACCGGAGGCACCGGCCTCGGCCTTGCCATTGTCAAGCATGTGGCGGCCAACCACGGCGGAGAGGTCGCGCTGTGGAGCGAGCCGGGCGTCGGATCGACGTTCACGATGCGCATTCCGGCTGTCCAGCAGGCCACGACGACCAGCGGCACCGCTGTGCCCGCCACCGAACCGGACGCCGTCCGCGCGCCGCAGGCGGCCAGTAGCGACTACGAGGGAGTCATATGAGCAGGGTGCTCATCGTCGAGGACGAGGAGTCCTTCGCCGACCCGCTGGCATTCCTGCTGCGCAAGGAGGGGTTCACCACGGCGGTGGCCACCGAGGGGCAGCAGGCGCTCGACGAGTTCGACCGAAACGGTGCCGACATCGTGCTGCTGGATCTGATGCTGCCCGGCATGAGCGGCACGGATGTGTGCAAGCAGTTGCGGGCCCGCTGCGCGGTGCCGGTGATCATGGTGACCGCGCGGGACAGCGAGATCGACAAGGTGGTCGGCCTTGAGCTGGGCGCCGACGACTATGTCACCAAGCCGTACTCGGCGCGGGAACTGATCGCCAGGATCCGTGCCGTGCTGCGTCGCGGTGGCGAGGGCGGCGAGCCGGATAGGGCGGCGCAGGCACTCACCGCGGGCCCGGTGCGCATGGATACCGACCGCCACACCGTGACCGTGGGCGGGGTCGAGGTGTCACTGCCGCTGAAGGAGTTCGACCTGCTTGAGTATTTGATGCGCAACGCGGGGCGCGTGCTCACCAGGGGCCAGCTGATCGACAGGGTGTGGGGTGCGGACTACGTGGGCGACACCAAGACCCTCGACGTGCACGTCAAGCGGCTGCGTTCGAAGATCGAGCCGGACCCGTCCGACCCAAGGTACCTGGTCACTGTGCGCGGCCTCGGCTACAAGCTCGAATGCTGAAAGTGGCTCTTGTGTAGTTGAGCGTACTGAAAGTGGCTCTCGTTCCCCTCTTGGGAACAAGAGCCACTTTCAGCCAACAGCAGCGGGGATTGGGCAGCCGGGTACCGTGCTGCGAGTGCGGCTTGGCGTACTCGATGTCGGTTCCAACACCGTCCACCTGCTCGTGGTGGACGCTCATCGTGGTGCCCACCCGACGCCGATGAGCTCCGAGAAGACGGTGCTGAAGCTGACCGAGCAGATCAGCACGAACGGCCACCTGTCGATGGAAGCCGCGACCAAGCTGGTCGGCGCGGTGACCGCAAGCAAGGATGCCGCGACCGATTTCGGCTGCGAGGAGCTGATGGGCTTCGCCACCTCGGCACTGCGGGAAGCGGACAACGCCACGCAGGTCCTCGCGCAGGTACGAGAGCAGACCGGTGTCCAGCTGCGGGTGCTCTCGGGCGAGGAAGAGGCGCGGTACACCTTCCTCGCGGTGCGCCGCTGGTACGGCTGGTCGGCCGGGCAGCTGCTGGTGGCCGATATCGGCGGTGGATCGCTTGAACTCGCGGTAGGCGTCGACGAGGAGCCCGATATGGCGTTCTCGCTACCGATGGGTGCGGGGCGGCTCACCAGGACCCGCTTCACCGGGGACCCACCCGGCAAGCAGGAGATCGCCAAGGTCGCGGAATGGCTGGACGGGCAGCTGGCGCCAGTGGCGAAGCAACTGCGCAGGGCAGGCGAACCCGAGCGCGCGGTGGCCACCTCCAAGACCTTCCGCACGCTCGCCAGGCTCACCGGTGCGGCCCCGTCCTCGGTGGGGCCGTGGCAGCGCCGCACACTCACCGACTCCGGGCTGCGCCAGCTCATCGCGTTCATCTCGCGGATGTCCTCCGGCGATCTTGCCGAGCTGGAGGGCGTGTCGGGGAGTCGAGCACATCAACTCGTGGCGGGTGCGCTCGTGGCGGAGGCCACCATGCGAGCCCTGTCACTGAGTAGTCTGGAAATCTGCCCGTGGGCGCTGCGAGAAGGCGTCATCCTGCGCAGGCTGGACCACACCAATGGCGGGGACGGGGCATCAGCCACTATGGGTTCCACTGGACGGAGCGGCCCGCACGGGGCACGGTGGGAGCGATGACTTCGCAAGATGAATCGGATGGTCGCCAGAAGACGGTGGCCGAACTGCTCGCGCAGCACGGCAGCGGGCAGACAGTCGGCGCGCCAAGGCGCCGCCGCCGTCGAGCGGAGGACGCGAGTGAGGAGACCGCTCCGCAGGCGATCATCGAGCGGGTCCGGTCGGACACCGGCCAATTCCCACCGGTGCCCTCGCCTAGCGGCGGGCATCGCGCGGGTGACGCGCCAAGGCAGCCGGTAGCGTCTCCGCAACAGGCAGCCCCGCCACATCCTGCTCGACAGGAGCCCGCGGCACCGCCGAAACAGACGGCACAACCGCAGCCGGGCGCGTCTACCGC
>JBOHEL010000432.1:0-4496 GCA_050700995.1 Sciscionella sp.
GCCGGTATCGGTGATGACGCGACCGACGCTCGTCGTCACCGGCGGGGCCTCTGGCATCGGCGCCGCCCTGACCGCGGCGCTCTGTCGGGACTGGCGCATCGTGGTCGTCGATCTGGTGACACCGGAGGACTGTGTGTCAGGCGTTGAGTACATCGAGGGCGACGTGACCTCAGCGGACGGTCTCGCCGATATCGCTGACCAGGTAGGCCGTGCGTGCGGTGAGCACCTCGACGCCTTGGTGCACTGTGCCGCGATCGCCCGGTTCGGCGACTTCCTGACCATGGCACGTGAGCACTGGGAACAACTCCTCACCGTCAACCTGCACGGCACGCTGGGGATCGTACAGGCACTCGGCCAGATGCTTGCCGACGGCGGCCGTGTGGTGCTGTTCTCCTCGGGTACCGCCTTCAAGGGTCCCCGCGGTGCGGCCGCCTACTCTGCGGCCAAGGCAGGGGTGATCGGCTTCGTCCGCGGCCTTGCCGAGGAACTCGGCGAACGACGCATCACCGTGAACGCGCTGGCGCCCGGTCTTGTGATCACGCCGATGTCGATCTCGCTGGCTGGTACCGAGGAAGCGAACATCGGCACTCGTGCGATCAAGCGTCCGTCCACAACCAACGACTACATCGCGCCGGTCCGCTTCCTGCTCTCACCGGAAGCCGGGTTCGTCACAGGCCAGACCATTGTCGTCGACGGCGGATCTATCCGGCACTAACCCTCATCGCCGGCGGAGGCACCGCAAAGTACGATCGACGGATACTGATGGGTCGACGTAGCCTGCCACGAAGCGCGACCCGATCCCGATGAAGGCACCTCCTCGGCGGGGCCAAGGGATCCCCGAGTCACGCGCCACGCGGCGGAGGACGCCAGCCCTGGCGCAACCGGCACCAGGCCGGCCACAACGACACTTACCGGCGGTCCAGCGTCCGCCTGTGAAGCTGGCGCACCAAGGCCCACGCGGACGGCAGCAGGCCAGCCGCGATGGCTATTTTCACGGCGTCGCCGATGAGGAACGGTGCCAACGCCCTTCGCTAGGTTGTGTCTCTCAATCCCGTGCCGAGCGAGCGGGGTTCAGCGTGAATGAACGGCCTCCTCATGGTCGGCGAGTAATCTCGTCGAATACGTTAATGTCGGAACCGAAGAAATCGAACGCGGTGTCATTTTTCTCACGTTGCGATTCGCCGTCAAGCGATACGCCATCGATGCATGGCGAAAGCGGATTCCCTTTGCGTGAGCGGCACGTCTCTTATCGTGACACTCCCGGTACATGCACGTGGCACACCCGGGCCAGCTGGCGCTTGGTTATCGCCCCGATAGCAGGCCGCCTATTGTCCAGGTCGCCGGTCGCAGTGACGCTGTTCACAGCCCGAGTGAGAGGAACTCATGACCACTGAACAGGACGCGCGTGAGTTGGTGGCCAGCGCCGAGTTCCGACTGGCCGGGCCGCTTGCGCAACCGGCCGCCGATGGTGCTCCCGACGAGGACGGCACGTACGCTGCTCGGGTCGACGTGTTCCCTGCACTCGAAAGGGCGACTACCCCGACCATGGCCAAGGGCATCGATGCCTACGACCCGTCGGAGTCATGCCCTAACACGCACTGAGCTGCCTTAACACGAGAAGGCGAGACACGTGAACGCTTCAGCGACACCAACCGCCACCGTCCGCGACGGGACGGCCACGACCACAGGGCGAAGCCCAAGGCGCGCCTGGATAGTGACAGTCCTGCTGTTGGTATTCATGCTGATCAATTTCGCCGACAAGGCCGTGTTGGGACTCGCAGCTAAGCCAATCATGCACGACCTCGGCCTTTCGCCAAGCGAGTACGGCCTGCTGAGCAGTGGGGTCTATATCCTGTACGGCATCGCGGCCATCGTAGTCGGATTCCTCTCGACTCGTTTCGCCACCAAATGGATCTTGCTGGTCATGGCGATCGTATGGGCGCTGACCATGCTGCCCATGGCCTGGCCGGTCGGATTCGCGGTCCTGCTGGCCAGTCGCATGATATTGGGCGCCGCAGAGGGGCCCGCCAACCCGATCGGAATGCACGCCGCACACAAGTGGTTCCCCAACGAGAAGCGCAACCTGCCCAGTGCGCTACTCAACGTCGGCGCGGGTGTCGGCGTGGTAGTGGCCGCTCCGCTGCTCACCACGGTGATCATCACCTACGGATGGCACTGGGCATTCGCCTCGCTGTTCGTGGTCGGAATCGTGTGGGCGGTGCTCTGGCTGCTACTGGGCAAGGAAGGCACCGTCGCGGGAACGGCTTCGACCCACCAACCACAGACCCCGCACAGCCATGTCGACGAACCCCACGTCCCCTATCGTCGAATCCTGCTCAGCGGCACCTGGCTCGCCGCCACCTTCGCATCCTTCGTCGCCTACTGGGCCTTGGCGCTCCTGATTTCCTGGTTGCCGGCATATTTGGAGACTGTGCTCGGCTACAGCGCGCGCGCCACCGGCACCCTCATCGTGCTGCCCTGGGCGGTTAACGCGCTTCTTATACTCGGTCAAGGCGTGCTCACCCAGAGGCTGATGCGCCGAGGCGTGTCCAGCAGGCTCGCCAGAGGCGTGCTCGGCGGCATCGTAGTCGTGATAGCGGGAATCGGGATGCTCCTGTTCCCTTCCGCCATCGGGTGGTTCCAGATCGCGATGATTACCGTTGCATTCAGCTTCGGCGGAATCGTCCTCACGATAGGCAGCACCGTAACCGGGGAAATCAGCCCCACCCGCCAGCGAGGCGCGATACTGTCAATCTATGCGGCGGTCGCGACCTTGGCTGGTGTGATTGCACCCTATGTCACCGGTCGCATCATCGAAGCCGCTGCAACGCCGACCGCCGGGTACACCATCGCATTCACCATCGCGGGTGTGCTTTTGCTGCTTGGTGGGCTACCCGCCTTGCTCTTTGTGCGTCCCGAGCGTGACGCCCGCCGCTTCGGTCTACGGGCTGCCGGTCCCGTTGCCCACCAGTAAGCGGAGCCACCGGCGCAAGGCTCGAACCGCCGCTTCCGATCCTGGCGATCGCGGGAGCAGAACATGCCGGCGAATTGACGGGCTCTACCGATGGCCCTCGCGCAGTGCGGGAAGCACCTCGTTGCCGAGACGTTCGATCTGCTCTTCCAGATCCGCCCCGGTTGGCAGGTCCAACAGCCGGTTGTCGCACCACATCGCGCGGATGGAGCAACGCGGCCCGGTGCGGCGCGCGGAACATCCGGCGAATTCGCGCGCAACGGTCGTGGCACTCACCGACTCCGGGCTGGCGACCATTCAGGCGGCAGCGCCCCACCATGTCGCGGCCGTGCGCGAGCACTTCATCGATTAGCTCTCCCCTGAGCAGATCAACGCACTTGGCGACCTGGCCGAAAACGTCGTGGATCGCCTCAAGGCGGGAGCGCCCACTGACCGCGTGACCTCATGAGGCGATGAGCCCAGGGCTGCCACAGCAACTCGTCGAGACCTGTGCTGGTTCGACGCTCCATGCGAAGGTTCGCTGACAGACACCCAGAGATGAGGTTAGGCCCCAACAGCCGCCCGAAGTAGCCGTACAGACTCCTCGACGCTGAACATCGCGGTGTCGACGACGACACGGTCGCGTTGCCAGGGCGCGTAGTCGCGGGTCGTGATCTGCCCCCAGGTCGGCTTGCCGAGCCCGGCGACGTCGAGAACCCGCTCCTCGGCCCGACGGCGGTGCTCGTCGACATCGGAGCACACGATCTCCACCTCGACGACCCGTGCGCCCGCACTGCGCCCAGCTTCGCGCCACGCGTCTCGACTGGCACGGAGTGGGTTGACCGACTCGGCGACGACGTCGAGGCCATTGCGCAGTTGCTCGGTGGCGACGTCGTACCCGACCAGGTAGCCGGGCGGCAGTTCCCAACCGTTCGTCCGCTCAAAGCGGCCTTCCGCGCGGCCGATGGCAGCCTCGATACCGTCAATCCGGACATACGTGGCGCGCAGCGCACACGCCAGCGCCCTGGCAACAGTGGTCTTACCGGTCGCGGGTAGACCACCGATGGAAACCAGCACCGGCTCGCGGTCAGCCTGGTTGGTTATCAAAGGCATTGATGCACGCTAGCTCGTCTGGTCTCGGTCAGCACGCAACCGTGTGCATGCCGTAGCGAGTGTGGCTCCCGGCGCAGCCTTCATCGGATACGTCCGATTACTAACAGTAGGTCGGCAAGCTGCTCGAGTAAGGTTGTTACGCGCCGCGCCTGGCTGGAGTCGGCTGTCGCATCACCGATCACGTCGTTGATCCTGCGGCGGGCGCGGCGAGTGATCGCGCGTTGAGCCTCGGCGGCCACGTGAACTCGGGTTCGTCTGCCGTCGCGTGGCGGCCGGAGTGATCCGGCCAGAACGCCTATCGTGGAACGAGCATGAGTTACTGCGCCGGTAGATACCAATCCGACCAAAAGTAAGTCAACACCGCTGGTAGAGCCATGATCGGCGTCGACTTACTTTTGATCTCCTTGGTATACATCCTCGCCGAGCCCAACAT
>JBOHEL010000433.1:0-4488 GCA_050700995.1 Sciscionella sp.
TCGCCACGAGAAGCCACACCACCGCGCTCAGCGGGGCCCGAGTAGGTCAGTCGCGCCTGCTCCGGCTCGGCGAGGCCCTTACCGCGCAGCGCGGGCGGCACGCTGTTCCCATCCTCGGCGGGCTCCTGCGCCGCGTGTGCCCCCGCCCCTGCCGCCGCCGTGGCGACAGCAGGCAGCGGTACCTCCACCGCCTGCTGCTGCGCCTGCGCCTGCTCCGGCTCGGCGGCCTCCACCTGCAGGTTGAACAGGAAGCCGACGGACTCCTCCTTCAACCCTTCAAGCATTCCGTTGAACATGTCGAAGCCCTCGCGCTGGTATTCGACCAGCGGATCACGCTGCGCCATCGCCCGCAGCCCGATGCCTTCCTTGAGGTAGTCCATCTCGTACAGGTGCTCGCGCCACTTGCGGTCGAGCACCGAGAGCACCACCCTGCGCTCCAGCTCGCGCATCGGCCGGGTATCGGTCCGCGTGACGGTCTCGCCGTCCTCGCTGACCTCCTCCCGGACTTCGCCACCGCCGACGATGCCGTCGATCTCCGACTCGCGTCGAGCATAGGAAGCCGCGGCGTCCGTAAGCACCGCGTCAAGCAACGCCTCCGAGGTCAGATCCTCGATGGCGTCGTGGTCGTCGTCCGAGTCGTCGTCCGAGTCGTCGGCTTCCGGATCGCCCGCCAAGTCCTGCCAGCGGATTCCCACCGGGTAGAGCGTCTTCAGCGCGGTCCACAGCTTATCGAAATCCCAGTCCTCGGCGTAGCCGTCGCGGGTGGCTCCGGTGACATAGGCGGTCACCACGTCGGTGAGCATGTGCTGGATCTGCTCGTGCAGGTCTTCGCCCTCCAGCACGCGGCGGCGCTCGGCGTAGATCACCTTGCGCTGCTCGTTCATCACCTCGTCGTATTTGAGGACGTTCTTGCGGATCTCGAAGTTCTGCTGTTCGACCTGCGTCTGCGCGCTCTTGATCGCACGGGTCACCATGCGGTGCTCGATGGGTACGTCGTCAGGCACCTTCAGCCTTGTCATGATCGCTTCGACCATGGTGGCGTTGAAGCGGCGCATCAACTCGTCGCCGAGCGAGAGGTAGAACCGCGACTCGCCTGGGTCACCCTGGCGTCCGGAGCGGCCGCGCAACTGGTTGTCGATGCGGCGGGACTCGTGACGCTCGGTGCCCAGCACGTAGAGCCCGCCTGCCTCAAGTACCTCCTCGGCCTCGGCTTTGCTCTCCGCGCTGATCTTCTCGAGGACCTTCTGCCATTCCGCGTTGTACTCCTCGGAAGTCTCTATAGGGTCGAGACCCCGCTCCTTCAAGTCGTGGTCGGCGAGGATGTCGGGGTTGCCGCCGAGCACGATGTCGGTGCCTCGGCCCGCCATGTTGGTGGACACCGTGACCGCACCCTTGCGCCCGGCCATCGCCACGATGAGCGCTTCCCTCTCGTGGTACTTCGCGTTGAGTACCTCGTGCGGGATGGCACGGCGGGTGAGCAGCTTCGAAAGGTACTCCGAACGCTCCACCGAGGTGGTGCCGATCAGCACCGGCTGGCCGTTCTCGTGCCGCTCGGCGATGTCCTCGGCGACCGCCTCGAACTTCGCCTCCTCGCTCTTGTAGATCAGGTCGGCCTCATCCTTGCGGATCATCGGCCGGTTCGTCGGGACCTGTACCACGCCCAGCTTGTAGGTCTGGTGGAACTCGGCGGCCTCGGTCTCGGCGGTGCCGGTCATGCCCGCGAGCTTCTCGTAGAGACGGAAGTAGTTCTGCAGCGTGATCGTGGCGAGCGTCTGGTTCTCGGCCTTGATCTCGACACCTTCCTTGGCCTCGATCGCCTGGTGCATGCCCTCGTTGTACCGGCGGCCTGCCAGCACGCGGCCGGTGAACTCGTCCACGATGAGCACCTCACCGTTGCGGACGATGTAGTCCTTGTCCTTGGTGTAGAGCTGCTTGGCCTTCAGCGCGTTGTTCAGGAAGCTGACAAGCGGCGAGTTCGCGGCTTCGTACAGGTTGTCGATACCGAGCTGGTCCTCCACCAGTTCCACGCCCGACTCGGTGATGCCGACGGTGCGCTTGCGCTCGTCCACCTCGTAGTGGGTGTCGATCTTCAACATCGGCGCCAACCGAGCGAACTCGGTGTACCAGCGCGAGGACTGGTCAGCGGGGCCGGAGATGATCAGCGGGGTGCGTGCCTCGTCGATAAGGATCGAGTCGACCTCGTCGACTACCGCGAAATTGTGCCCGCGCTGCACGCACTCGTCGAGGCTCCACGCCATGTTGTCGCGCAGGTAGTCGAAGCCGAACTCGTTATTAGTGCCGTAGGTGATGTCCGCGTTGTAAGCGACCCTGCGGGCGTCCGGCGGCATCTCGGAGAGGATCACACCAACCGTGAGGCCAAGGAAGCGGTGGATGCGCCCCATCCACTCGGAGTCGCGTTTGGCGAGGTAGTCGTTCGTGGTGACGAGGTGAACGCCCTTGCCGGAAAGGGCGTTGAGATATACGGCGAGCGAGGAGGTCAGTGTCTTGCCCTCACCGGTCTTCATCTCTGCGACCTGCCCGAGATGTAGCGCGGCACCGCCCATCACCTGAACGTCGAATGGCCGCTGTCCCAGCGTGCGACGAGCGGCCTCCCGAGCCGTTGCGAACGCCTCCGGCAGCAGGTCGTCGAGGGACTCGCCATCGTCGTACCGCTGGCGGTAGTCACCGGTCTTGGCGCGCAGCTCGGCATCGGAGAGCTCGGTGAATTCGTCCTCGATGCTGTTGATATGCGTCGCAATGGCCCTCAGGCGCTTGAGCGTCTTGCCCTCGCCGGCGCGAAGCAGTCGGTTCAGCATCGAAAGTCGACCTCACAGTGTAATCAGCTATCGACCCGCGGCAGGTGCGCGAGCCGTTGTCTCCGGCCATCGTAGGCAAGTTGCGTCGCAGCCGTGCGCTCACCCGACGCGACGCGACCCCCGCGTAGCAAAACGTGGGGGTCGCGCCGACAGTTCCACGGTCAGGTAAGCGTAATCACACCGTAGTCGAATCCTTGCCTACGGTAAACGACGCTCGGTCGCCCGCTGTCGACATCGGAGAACAGGTAGAAGTCGTGTCCGACCAACTCCATCTCGTAGAGCGCCTGGTCGACGGTCATCGGTTTGGCGGGATGCTCCTTCTCCCGCACGATACGGCCCGGCTTGTGGCCGACAGCATCGTCCTCGAAGTAGCGCGCGGCCTGCTCGGGGATTCCCGGCGTGGTGGCTGGCGCCTCCTCCGGTACATCTAGTACCGCGGTACGGGTGGCGGCGAGTTGGCCGTTGGTGTTGCCGTCGATCTGGGCGATCTGCGGCACCACTCGCGGCAGATGCTCCGCGGCGGCAACCGAGGTCGGCTCCGGGCAGTGCCTGCCGTGATGCACCCGGCGACGGTCGTGCATGCGGCGTAGCCGGTTCTCCAACTTGCTGGCGGCGGCATCCAGTGCGCCGTAGAAGTCGCCGGCACAGGCTTCCGCCCGTACCGCCGGCCCCCTGCTCCTGCAGGTGATCTCGACCCGCTGACAGCTCTTGGACTGGCGGCGGTTGGGTTCGTGGAAAAGCTCGACGTCGAAGTGGAACTCCCTGCGGTCGTAACGTTCCAATCGGGACAGCTTCTCGGTCACGTGCACGCGGTAATGCTCTGGAACCTCAACGTTGCGACCCTTGACGACGATGTCCATACACGACCTCCCTCGTACTCGCGGATGCGAGGTACTGCGGCGGCGGTACCGGTGCTTGCCCTCGAAGGGCTGCTGAGTTGTGGCCTCGCACGGATTCTCAGCCTCACACCGGCGCCAGGAACATGGGCTTTTCGCCTCCCTCCGGCCGGCTGCCAGGTCCTCTGATGACGGCAACCACGGGTTGACTGATAGCGCAGCACGTTATCCCGCGCTGCGCATTTCCAACAGCCCCCGAGCCGGGGGATATCGGGAGATGGCGCTTCGTGACCGCGAGCAACTGACGCACGCCTGACGGACTGTGCGTCGCCACCTGCCGGGCATCGCGAGTATCACCCGCTCGGCCCAATGCCAGGTCGCCGCGCACGCCCACGGTGACCGTGACGCGACGTTCGGCGTGTGCCTTCATACCTGACCAACGCGCGACATCCATAGCTGGTTCCAGGCGAACGAGGCACCATTTCACCCGGCTGGCGCAAGACACCCGCGGCTCAGGTAGGGCTTGCCGACGCCACCGCCGTCAACGCCAGCACGCACCCCACCTCGATCCCGGCGCCCCGCAGGCCCGCGACGCATGCGGCAGCTGTGATTCCTGTGGTCACCACGTCGTCGAGCAGCACCACCCGGCTCCCGCGCGGCGGTAACCCACCAGGATCGGGCCGGATCCGGCCTGCGAGGTTGCGCAGCCGCGCCTCGGCCGACAGCCCGGCGGAGTCGCGCACCCCCGCGGCCATCCGCAGGGCAGGCGCCACCGCGGCGGGCCTGCCGCCTGCCGCAAGGCCAACGGCGCAGTGCCTGGCCAGGCGCAGCATGTG
>JBOHEL010000434.1:0-4476 GCA_050700995.1 Sciscionella sp.
GACCAGTATGTCGCCGCGATCCTTCCGCTGACCGCGACAGCCGAGCTGGCAGCGTTCTTCGCCAAGACGATGCTGCCACAGCGGGCAGGGGTCACCGAACGCTGAGTGCCCGACCTCGGGCTCGACCAGCCACGCCGTGACCGGGCGCCTCGCAGCCGCCGCTGCTTGACTGACAGCGCCGCTGGGGTATTCTCAGATCGTATATGATTTCATACATGGTTCAATTTGGCTCGGGCTTGGGAGGCAGGCATGACCGATCCCGTCACAGCAGTTTTGGGGATTGTCCCGCGCAAGGTCATCGCGGTGCACCTGAACTATCCGAGCCGCGCGGCGCAGCGCGGCCGGGCTCCGGAGCACGGGTCTTATTTCCTGAAGGCCACATCGTCGCTCGCCGGGAGCGGCGAGGTGGCGCGGCCAGTGGGCACCGAGCTGCTCGGGTTCGAGGGTGAGATCGCGCTGGTGATCGGCAAGACCGCGCGCGGTGTTGACGCCGGCTCCGGCTGGGCGCACGTCGGTTGGGTCACCGCCGCCAACGACCTGGGACTTTACGACCTGCGTTATGCCGACCGCGGGTCGAACCTGCGCTCGAAGAGCGGTGACGGTTTCACCCCGATCGGCCCGACGTTCCTGCCGACCTCCGAGTTGGATCCCACGAAACTGCGGGTGCGCACCTGGGTCAATGGCGAACTCGCACAATCCGACACCACGGACACGCTGCTGTTCGGTTTCGGCGAGCTGGTTGCTGACCTGTCACGTCTGTCCACATTGGAACCGGGGGATGTGATCCTTACCGGAACTCCCGCCGGTGCTTCGGTCGTCGTGCCAGGTGATGTCGTTGAGGTCGAGGTGGACAGCACCGATGCCTCGCACCCAGCCACCACCGGCAAGCTGCGTACAAGGGTCACGGAGGGACCGGAACTGCCCGGCTTTGGGGCGCCACCGGTGGTGGACGACGCGCTACGAGCCGTCGCCCATGGCACCGCGCAGACGGTACCCGCCGCGCTGGATGAGGCGCTGCGAGCGAAGCTCACCGGCGTTGGCGTGGCGACCCTGTCCTCGCAGTTGCGCAAGCGCGGGCTCAACAACGTTCATATCGACGGCGTGCACCCGGCAAGGCCCGGCTCCAGGTTCGCAGGAACCGCGCGCACGCTGCGCTACCTGCCGTTGCGGGAGGACCTGTTCGCCGGGCACGGCGTCGGGTTCAACGCACAGAAACGCACCATCGACTCCGTCAACCCCGGCGAGGTGCTGGTGATGGAGGCACGCGGGGACCACACCACCGGCACGATCGGCGACATTCTCGCGCTACGCGCTCAGGTTCGCGGTGCCGTCGCGGTCGTCACGGACGGCGCGGTGCGGGACTCCGCGGTGGTCGCGGCGCTGGACATCCCGGTATTCCACGGTGGCGCGCATCCCGCAGTGCTCGGGCGCAGGCATGTGCCGTGGGAGGCCGACGTCGCGATCGGGTGCGGCGGCACCCTGGTTCAGCCCGGCGACATCGTGGTCGGCGACGACGACGGCGTACTCGTCATCCCACCGGAGCTCGCCGAGCAGGTCGCTGACGCGGCCGTCGAGCAGGAGCGGCAGGAGGCGTTCATCACCGAACAGGTCCGCGCCGGTCACGGTGTCGAAGGGCTCTACCCGCTCGGCGCGGACTGGAAAGCCCCTTATCAGGAGTGGGTGGCACGCGGCGGATCGGGCCGGTGATGCGGATGCCCGATGAGCTCACCAGCCTGAGCAAGTCCCAGCGCGCCTACCAGGTGATCAAATCCCGCATCACCGATGGCAGTTACGGACCCGGCTACCGGCTGGTGCTGGGAACGTTGGCCAAGGAACTGTGCGTCAGCGCGGTACCGGTCAGGGAAGCGGTCCGGATGCTTGAGGCGGAAGGATTCGTGGAGTTCGAACGCAATGTCGGCGCGCAGGTTACCGCGATCAACCCGACCGAGTACTTGCATACCATGCAGACGCTCGCGGTCGTGGAGGGCGCCGCGACCGGGTTGGCGGCACCCCACGTCACCGAGGAGACCATCGACACGGCAACAGCCATCAACGAGCGGCTGCGTGCCTCGCTACGGGATTTCGACCCGCGCACCTTCACCCGCCTGAACCACGAATTCCACGAGTGCCTCTACCAGCATTGCCCCAACCCGCACCTGGTTGACCTGGTGCACCGAGGGTGGCATCGACTGGCCGCGATCCGGGAATCCACCTTCTCTTTCGTGCCCGGCCGCGCCGAGTCGTCGGTCGCCGAGCACGATGAGTTGCTGGCGTTGCTGCGCGACGGGGCCGACGCCGACGCAGTGGAGCGGCACGCCAGGGCGCACCGCACCGCCACACTGACCGCCTACCTATCCCGCGACCGCAGCGGTGAGCACACCAACCGAGAGGACCAGCGATGACCTTCCGCAGCGACCCGAAGCGGATCACCGGCTCGATCGCCCCGGTAGTCACGCCGTTCACCGACAGCGGTGCGCTCGACACCGACAGCCTGCGGCGATTGATCCGCTGGCAGCTGGCCAGCGGCTCGCACGGCATCTCCATCGGCGGCTCCACCGGTGAACCCAGTGCGCAAACCGTGAGCGAGCGAGCCGAGGCGATTCGAAGCGCCACCGAGGAGATCGCGGGCGCGGTGCCGTTCCTACCGGGCACCGGCTCCACAAAACTGGAGGAAACCCTCGAACTCACCGGGATCGCCCGTGACGCGGGCGCCGATGCCGCGCTGATCATCACGCCCTACTACGCGCGGCCCACCCAGGAAGCCCTCTACCGCTGGTATGCCACCGTGGCACGGGAGTTCCCAGATATGCCGCTAGTGATCTACAACGTGCCCTCGCGCACCGCCGTGGATATCGCACCGGCAACCGTGGGCAGGTTGTTCCGAGATTTCGACAACATCGTCGGCGTTAAGGAAACCACCAAGGACTTCGAGCATTTCTCCCGCGTCATTTACGAATGCGGCCCGGAATTGCTGGTGTGGTCAGGTATTGAGCTGCTGTGCCTGCCGCTGCTGGCGCTCGGCGGCGTCGGGTTCGTCAGCGCCACGGCGAACCTTGCACCCGGCGCGGTCGCTGAAATGTACACCGCATGGACCGAAGGCGATCTCGCCCGCGCCAGGGAATTGCACTACCGGCTGCACCCGCTGGTCGACCTGATCTTCACCGAGACCAACCCGGCGCCGGCGAAATGGGTGCTGGCCCAGCGTGGCCTCATCACTTCGGGCCATGTGCGACCACCGCTGATCACTCCCACCAAGGCAGGGCAGGAGAAAATCACAAAATTGCTCGCTGCGGGCGAGGACCTACTTTCCCCCGCCGATCTGTGACCAGGAGACTCGCTGTGACGCAACAACACCGCCCGGCCGACCTGCCGGCCCGGATCCCACATTTCATCGGTGGACACGAGGTCGACAGCCTCGCCGAGGCAACCTTCGAGGTACTCGATCCAGTGTCCAACCAGCCCTACGCGACCGCCGCGGCGGGCCAAGGCGAGGACATCGACCGAGCGGTCCGCGCGGCGCGCGCCGCATTCGCCGACGGACCGTGGCCGAGAATGAAGGCCCGCGAGCGGGCGCGGATCTTGGGCCGCATCGCAGACGCGGTCGAGGGCAAGGAGCAGCGGCTGGCGGAACTGGAATCGTTCGACACCGGCCTGCCGATCACCCAGGCCAAAGGCCAGGCCCGGCGCGCCGCGGAGAACTTCCGTTTCTTCGCCGACGTCATCGTCGCGCTGCACGAGGACACCTACTCGGTGCCGGGTAGCCAGCTCAACTATGTGCTGCGCAAGCCCGTCGGCGTCGCCGGGCTGATCACCCCGTGGAACACCCCATTCATGTTGGAGAGCTGGAAACTCGCGCCCGCACTCGCTTCCGGCTGCACGGTGGTCCTCAAGCCCGCGGAGTTCACCCCACTCTCGGCAAGCCTGTGGGCAGGGATCTTCACCGAAGCCGGCCTGCCAGAAGGGGCATTCAACCTGGTCAACGGTGTCGGGGAAGAGGCAGGGCAGGCGCTGGTCGATCACCCTGACGTGCCACTGATCTCGTTCACCGGTGAGACAACCACCGGTCAGACGATCATGCGCAGTGCCGCGGCGAACCTCAAGGGACTCTCGATGGAGCTGGGCGGGAAATCTCCGGTCGTGGTGTTCGCCGACGCAGATCTGGACATGGCTCTGGATTCGACACTGTTCGGGGTGTTCTCGCTCAACGGTGAGCGCTGCACCGCCGGGTCCCGCATCCTGGTGGAGCGGCCGGTCTACGACGAGTTCTGCGCGCGCTACGCCGAACGCGCCAGGAACATCGTGGTCGGCCCACCGCACGACCCGGCCACCGAGGTCGGCGCCCTGGTGCATCCCGAGCACTACCAGCGGGTGTGCGATTACGTCGAGATCGGCAAGCTAGAGGCAACCTTGCTCGCCGGTGGCGGCAGGCCCGCACGCCTGCCGGAGGGCAACTACCTGCAGCCCACGGTGTTCGCA